>JAKFXU010000350.1 GCA_021731215.1 Rhodoferax sp. | reverse complement strand
GCGTGGTTTTCTGCTGGTCGCGCCCGGCCTCACCATCAAAGACCGCCTGCGCGTGCTGCAGCCCAACGACCCCGACAGCTATTACGCCAGCCGCGAACTGGTGCCCGGCGACATGCTGGCCGACCTGGAGCGCGCCAAGATCGTCATCACCAACTACCATGCCTTCAAACCGCGTGAGCGCATGGAGCTGTCCAAGGGCGGCCGCTTGCTGCTGCAAGGCCGCGGCGGCGATGCGCTCAACACGCTGGAAACCGAAGGCCAGATGCTCCAGCGCGTGATGCCTGACCTGATGGGCCTGAGCAATGTGCTTGTCATCAACGACGAAGCCCATCATTGCTACCGCGAAAAGCCTGGCCCCAAAGTGGAAGACGCCGACTTGAAAGGCGACGACAGAAAAGAGGCTGAAGAAAACAACGAGGCCGCGCGCTTGTGGATCACCGGCCTGGAAGCCGTCAAGCGCAAGCTTGGCGTGGCGCGCGTGTTCGACCTGTCAGCCACGCCATTCTTCCTGCGCGGCTCGGGCTATGCCGAAGGCACGCTGTTCCCCTGGACCCTAAGCGACTTCTCGCTGATGGACGCCATCGAATGCGGCATCGTGAAACTGCCACGGGTTCCGGTGGCCGACAACATCCCCGGTGCCGAAATGCCGATGTTCCGCAACCTGTGGGAGCACATTCGCGCCAAGATGCCCAAGAAGGGCCGCGGCAAAGCCGAAGGGCTCAACCCGCTCGACCTGCCGACGCAACTGCAAACCGCACTCGAAGCGCTGTACGGCCACTATGAAAAGACCTTTGCGCTTTGGGCTCAAGAAAAGATATCCGTTCCACCGTGCTTCATCGTCGTCTGCAACAACACGTCGGCATCCAAGCTGGTTTACGACTACATCTCGGGGTTCCAGCAGCCGCATAAAGACGGCACCAGCAAGCTGGTGGAAGGCCGCTTGCCGCTGTTTCGCAATCACGACGAGCACGGCAACGCACTGGGCCGCCCGCGAACGCTGCTGATTGACAGCGAACAGCTCGAATCCGGCGAAGCGCTGGACGACAACTTTCGCGGCATGGCGGCTGGGGAAATTGAGCAGTTCCGCCGCGAGATTGTTCAGCGTACCGGCGACGCACAGGCCGGCCAGAACATCACTGATCAAGACCTGCTGCGCGAGGTCATGAACACAGTCGGCAAGGCAGGCCGCCTGGGCGACTCCATCCGCTGCGTCGTTTCGGTGTCCATGCTCACCGAAGGCTGGGACACCAACACCGTCACCCATGTGCTGGGCGTGCGTGCTTTTGGCACCCAACTGCTGTGCGAGCAGGTCATTGGCCGCGCGCTGCGCCGCCAGTCTTACGAACTCAATGAAGAAGGTCTCTTCAACGTCGAATACGCCGACGTTTTAGGCATTCCCTTCGACTTCAACGCCAAGCCGGTCGTCGCGCCGCCGCAAAAGCCGCGCGAAACCATTCAGGTCAAAGCCGTGCGGCCCGAGCGCGACGCGCTGGAAATCCGCTTCCCGCGCGTGCAGGGCTACCGCGCCGAGCTGCCGGAAGAGCGGCTCACCGCCGAATTCAATGACGATTCGGTCCTGGTACTGACGCCCGATCTGGTGGGCGCTACCGAAACGCGCCAGTCCGGCATCATTGGCGAAACGGTGGACTTGAACCTGGTTCACACCGGCGATGTGCGCCCGTCCCAGGTGGTGTACGAACTCACCTCGCACCTGGTACTGAGCAAATGGCGCGACGCCAATGGCGAGCCGCAGTTGCACTTGTTCGGCCAGCTCAAGCGCATCGCCCGGCAGTGGCTTGACGGCTACCTGGTCTGCAAGGGCGGCACCTACCCCGCCCAGCTCAAATACAAGACCTTGGCGGACAGGGCGTGCGAGCGCATCACCGCCGGCATCATGCGCACGCTGGTCGGCAGCCGCCCCATCAATGCCGTGCTCGACCCCTACAACCCCACCGGCAGCACGGCGCACGTCAACTTCAATACCTCCAAGACAGAGCGCTGGGAAACGAGCGCGCAGCATTGCCAGCTCAACTGGGTGATTCTCGACAGCGACTGGGAGGCCGAGTTCTGCCGCGTGGCCGAGGCGCACCCACGTGTGCGGGCTTACGTAAAAAACCACAACCTGGGCCTGGAAGTGCCGTACCGCTATGGCTCCGAAATGCGCCAGTACCGGCCCGACTTCATCGTCCGTGTTGACGACGGCCACGGCGAAGATGACCTGCTGAACCTGGTGGTCGAAATCAAGGGCTTTCGCGGTGAAGACGCCAAGGTCAAGAAAGAAACGATGGACATCTACTGGGTGCCTGGCGTCAACAACCTCGGCACCCATGGCCGCTGGGCTTTTTCCGAGTTCACCGAGGTGTATCAAATGCAGGACGACTTTGCGAAGAAAATTGAAAACGAGTTCGACAAAATGATCGGAGGGATTTGCAAATGAGCAACGTCAAACTATTTGAAAATCAGAAGATCAGGTCGATCTGGATCGAGGCCGAACAGCGCTGGTATTTTTCGATCATCGACGTGGTGGCGGTGCTGACGGACAGCGCCAACCCCCGAGACTATTGGTACCGCATCAAACAGCGTGAAAAAATCAGCGGCCTTGAACTGTCGACACTATGTCGACAGTTCAAACTGCAGGCACCCGATGGCAAGTTGCGCGAAACCGATTGCGCCCACACCGAAGGCCTGCTGCGCATCATTCAATCCGTCCCAAGCCCCAAAGCTGAGCCATTCAAACGCTGGCTGGCCAAGGTGGGATACGAACGGCTTGAGGAAATTGAAAATCCGGAGCTGGCCGCTCGCCGCATGCGCGATCTGTACCAGGCCAAAGGTTACAGCCAGGAGTGGATAGAAAAGCGCGTCCGCGGCATCGCCGTGCGCGATGAGTTGACCGGCGAGTGGCAAAAGCGCGGCGTTAAAGAGCAGCGCGAATACGCCATCCTGACCGCAGAAATCAGCCGCGCCACCTTTGGCATGACCCCCGCCGAATACAAAACCTTCAAGCACCTGCAAAAACCCGCCGACAACCTGCGCGACCACATGACCGACCTGGAGTTGATTTTCACCATGCTTGGTGAAGCCTCCACCACAGAAATAGCGCGGCAGGCCGATGCGCAGGGTTATCCACAAAACCGCGCCGCTGCAAAAAAAGGCGGCGCCGTAGCAGGCAACGCCCGGCGCGACCTGGAGCAAAAATCAGGCAAGCGTGTCGCCAGTCCAGACAACTACAAGCAACTCCCCGAAGTGGTGGTGCGCAAAAAACTGGCACCCAGGAAAAACCCAGACCAATAAGCCATGGCCACCAAAAAATCCACCAAAGCGCCGCTAACTGTCGAAACGCTCAAGCACATTGAGCCCACGCGCAAGAACATCCCCACGGCCGAATACCAGTCGGTCATGGCCAAAGATGAGCAAAAACCCGTGCGCGTAGAGTACGAGCGCCGCAACAAGGATCTGGACCCGCAACTGGTTTGGCGCGGCAAGGACGAGCAGGACTGGTCGAACCTCATCGTGCAGGCCCCGCCGCTCTACATCCAGGAGAAGGTGCACCCCAAGGTGCTGATTGATGACCTGAAACGCCAGAGTGAGAAGACCGCAGCGCCTGCAGCGCAGGTCGATTTATTTGCCGACTTCAACGGCCTGCCCAACACAGACGCCAAAACCGAGTTTTACCAGCACGACGGCCACTGGGCCAACCGCATGATTTTGGGCGACAGCCTGTCGGTGATGGCGTCCCTGGCCGAGCGCGAAGGCCTGCGCGGCAAGGTGCAGTGCATCTACTTTGACCCGCCCTATGGCATCAAATTCAACAGCAACTTCCAGTGGAGCACCACCAGCCGCGATGTGAAGGATGGCAATGCCGAGCACATCACGCGCGAGCCCGAGCAGGTGAAGGCGTTTCGGGATACCTGGCGCGATGGCATCCATTCGTACCTGACGTATCTGCGCGACCGGCTGACGGTGGCGCGTGATCTGTTGACCGATTCGGGGTCAATCTTTGTGCAGATTGGGGATGAGAATATGCACCGGGTGCGGGCGGTGATGGATGAGGTGTTTGGGGAAGACAATTGCATCTCCGTCATCTCCTTCAAAAAAACTGGCAGCCTTACCGATAAGACCCTTGCCTCGGTCTGTGATTATTTGGTTTGGTTCGGAAAATCGAAGGCGAACTGCAAGTTCAGGCCAATCCTGTCAATGCGGGATATGTCTGAAGGGGTGGGTTCTTTTCGATACTTCTGGGACGTTGATGGATCTGTCGTCACTGAGACTCAGGCGAAGAAGTTTGGACTTGATACTAAAGATCGCCTTCTTGCCCAAAGTGTTTCCCTTACTTCGCAGCACGAAAGCAAGACTAGATCAGACGAGTTCGCGTTCCAGGGACGAACTTTCAAGCCACCATCGAATAGGCAATGGAGCGTCGGCTACGAAGGCCTCAATCGCTTGAACGCTGCAAGCAGGATTTTTCAAGTCGGCGAAAACCTTCGGTACTCCTACTTAATGCAAGACAACCCCGTGCAGCCGCTGTCGAACATGTGGACGGACGGTGGAGCCGGCAGCTTTACAGAGGAGCAGACCTATGTAGTCCAAACGGCTACGAAGGTCTTGCAGCGCTGCATTTTGATGTCCACCGACCCCGGCGATCTCGTCCTCGACCCCACCTGCGGCTCCGGCACCACCGCCTATGTTGCCGAGCAATGGGGCCGCCGCTGGATCACCATCGACACCTCGCGTGTCGCCCTCGCATTGGCCCGCGCCCGCGTCATGGGCGCGCGCTATCCCTACTATCTGCTGGCCGACAGCCGTGAAGGTCAAGCTAAAGAAGGTGAAGTAACGCGCACCGCACCGTCCAGCGCGCCGACACGCGGCAATGTCCGCCAGGGCTTCGTCTATGAGCGCGTGCCGCACATCACGCTGAAGTCCATCGCCAACAATGCCGAGATCGACGTCATTTGGGACAAGTGGCAGCAACTACTGGAGCCGCTGCGCGAACAGCTCAACGCGGCTTTGGGTAGGGTGGGCAAAGCGGAGCGTGCCCACGCGCAGGGTGGCGGCAACGGTGGGCAGATAAAGTCTGCCCACCCTACCAAGGCGGAGTGGCAGGAATGGGAAATCCCCCGTGATGCTGACGCAAAATGGCCCGACACAGCGAAAAAACTGCACGCCGACTGGTGGCACGCTCGAATCAGCCGCCAGAAGGAAATTGACGCCTCCATCGCCGCCAAGGCCGAGTTCGAGTACCTCTACGACAAGCCCTACGACGACAAAAAGAAGGTGCGCGTGGCCGGGCCGTTCACGGTCGAAAGCCTGTCGCCACACCGCGTGCTGGGCGTGGATGAAAACGACGAACTGATCGACCCCAACGACCCTAAGGTGACTGAGCGCGAGGCCGAGTACAACGCCGAGCGCAACTTCGTCCAGATCATTCTGGAAAACCTCAAGACCGCCGGTGTGCAGCAAGCGCACAAGGAAAACAAGATCGACTTCACGTCACTGACGCCCTGGCCGGGCGACCTGGTCTGCGCCGATGGCCGTTATATGGAAGGCACCGAAGAAAAGCGTGCCGCCGTTTTCATCGGCCCCGAGTTTGGCACCGTCTCGCGCCCCGACCTGGTGGCCGCCGCCCGCGAGGCCGGTGATTCCGGCTTTGACGTGCTGATTGCCTGCGCCTTCAATTTTGATGCGCATTCCAGTGAGTTTGACAAGCTGGGCCGCATCCCCGTGCTCAAGGCCCGTATGAACGCCGACCTGCACATGGCGGAAGACCTGAAGAACACCGGCAAGGGCAACCTGTTCGTGATCTTCGGCGAACCCGACATCGACATCCTCGATGCAGAAGACGGCCCCGGCGGCTCGACCGCTGCCGATCAGATCCGCGTCAAGGTCAACGGCGTGGACGTGTTCCACCCCAACACCGGCGAAG
>JAKFXU010000354.1 GCA_021731215.1 Rhodoferax sp. | reverse complement strand
GACTAGTCTATGAAGTGCTGTCGGTGCTGAGTTGGGTTGCGGCCTTCATGTTGGCGCAGTGGTTTGCGCCGGATGTGGCGCAACTGCTGCCCATGAGCGGCGCCGGCGAGGCGGTTCGCTACGCGGCCGGTTTCGTGCTGGTGTTCGTGGGGGCCGTGTTGGCGGGCGGTCTGCTCGCCGCGCTGGCCAAAAAACTTTTTGCGTCAGCGGGCCTGCGGCCCGCTGACCGGGCTTTGGGCGCGGCGTTTGGCCTGGTGCGCGGTGTGGTGGTGTTATTGGCGGCAACGGTGGTGATCGGCATGACACCGTTGCAGTCGGGTCAATGGTGGCAGGAGTCGGTCGGCGCCGGCATCACCACGGCGGCACTCAAAGGATTGAAATCCGTGGTGCCGCAAGAGTTTGGCAAGTATTTGCCGTTATGAAATTTGTGCGCACAGGGCGGCGCGGCGCAGTTGCCAGATTTGGCGCCAAGGCTGTTCTCAACTGATCGGAAAAACATGTGTGGAATCGTCGGCGTTGTCAGCAACGCACCCGTCAATCAACTGATCTATGACGCCCTGTTGCTGCTGCAGCACCGGGGCCAGGATGCGGCTGGCATCGTGACGCAGCAAGAGCGCAAGTTCTACATGCACAAGGCCAAGGGCATGGTGCGCGACGTGTTTCGCACCCGCGACATGCGTTCGCTGCCGGGCCATTGCGGGCTCGGCCAGGTGCGCTATCCCACGGCTGGCAATGCCTACAGCGAGGAAGAGGCGCAGCCGTTTTACGTCAATGCGCCGTTTGGCATTGTGCTGGTGCACAACGGCAACCTGACCAATGCCGACACCCTGAAGGCCGAGCTGTTCAGCGCCGACCACCGCCACATCAACACCGAGAGCGACTCGGAGGTGCTGCTCAACGTGCTGGCGCATGAGATCGAGGCGACCACGCGCGGCTTGCCGCTGCAGCCGCGTGACGTGTTTGAGGCGGTGCGCAAGGTGCATCGCCGTATCAAGGGTTCCTACGCGGTGATTGCGATGATTGCCGGCCATGGCGTGCTGGCTTTCCGCGACCCGTTTGGCATTCGCCCGCTGTGCCTGGGGCGCGCTGACGGTACCGTGGTGCTAGCCAGCGAATCGGTGGCGCTGGAAGGCACCTCGCACAAATTTGAGCGCGACATTGCTCCGGGTGAAGCGGTGTTCATTGACTTGCAGGGCCAGCTGCATGCGCAGCAGTGCGCCGACCACCCGGTGTTGAGTCCCTGCATTTTCGAGTACGTTTATCTGGCGCGACCGGATTCGGTGATGGACGGCATTTCGGTCTACCAAGCCCGTCTGAATCTGGGCGAGACCCTGGCCAAGCGCGTGATTTCCACCGTGCCACCGAACGAGATTGATGTCGTCATTCCGATCCCCGAGTCGAGCCGCCCGAGCGCGGCGCAGTTGGCCCAGTTGCTCGGTTTGCCTTACCGTGAAGGCTTCGTGAAGAACCGCTACGTCGGGCGCACCTTCATCATGCCGGGGCAGTCGGTGCGCAAAAAATCGGTGCGCCAGAAACTCAACGTGATCGCCAGCGAATTCAAGGGCCGCAATGTGCTGCTGGTGGACGACTCGATCGTGCGCGGCACCACCAGCCGCGAAATCGTGCAGATGGCGCGCGACGCCGGTGCGCGCAAGGTCTACATGGCCAGTGCCGCGCCGCCGGTGCGTTACCCCAATGTGTATGGCATCGACATGCCGACCCCGCATGAACTGGTGGCCCACAACCGGACCGTCGAGCAGATCCGGCAACTGATTGGCTGCGATGCCCTGATTTACCAGGACGTGGACGGCATGAAGAAGGCGATTGGCTCGCTCAACCCCAACATCAAAGGCTTCGACGCGTCGTGCTTTGACGGCATTTACGTCACCGGCGACATCACGGCGAACGACATCGCACGGCTGAACTCCAATCGGGTGGGAGGGGACGAAGGGGCCGAGGACAACTCGCGCCTGGCCCTGCCCAATCATGCTGATTGACCATGACTGACAAGCACCATGCCTGACCAACCCTTGCCCGCGCCACTGCACCTCGACACGCTGGCCGTGCGCGCCGCCGTAGCCAAAAGCCAGTATGGCGAAAACTCCGAGGCGCTGTATTTGACCAGCAGTTTCGTGCAGCCCGATGCCGCAACCGCTGCGCGCCGCTTCGCCGGTGAGGAAGAGGGCTACACCTATTCCCGCTTCGGCAACCCCACCCTCACCAGCATGGAGCAGCGGCTCGCGGCACTGGAAGGAACCGAGGCCTGCATCGGCACCGCCAGCGGCATGGCGGCCATCACGCTCATGTGCCTGGGCTTGTTGAAGGCGGGCGACCACGTCATTTGCTCGCAAAGTGTGTTTGGTTCCACTATCCGATTGATTGCCGGTGAGTTCGGCAAGTTCGGGGTGCAAAGCAGCTTCGTCTCCCAAACCGACGTGGCGCAATGGCAGGCAGCAGTTCAGCCCAACACCCGTTTGCTGTTCGCCGAGACACCCACCAATCCGCTGACCGACGTGTGCGATATTCGCGCGCTGGCCGCGGTGGCGCATGCGGCCGGGGCGCTGCTGGCAGTCGACAACTGTTTTTGTTCACCGGCCTTGCAGCAACCGGTCCAGTTTGGGGCCGACATCGTCATCCATTCCGGCACCAAATATCTCGATGGCCAGGGCCGCGTGATTGCCGGCGCCCTGTGCACCAGCAAAAAACTGATTGACGAAAAATTCATGCCGGTGATGCGCAGCGCCGGGCTGACGCTGTCGGCCTTCAACGCCTGGGTCGTGCTCAAGGGCATGGAAACGCTATCGATCCGGATGAAGGCGCAGAGCGACAGCGCGCTGGCACTGGCGACCTGGCTGCAAGCCCAGCCTCAGGTGACCCGGGTTTATTACCCAGGCTTGCAGTCGCATCCGCAGCACACGCTGGCAATGCAGCAACAGTCCGGCCAGGGCGGCGCCGTGCTGTCGTTTGACGTCAAGGCGGGCGACGCGATCCAAGCGCGTAAAAACGCTTTTCATGTGATTGACAGCACGCAAGTGTGCTCCATCACCGCCAATCTGGGCGACACCAAAACCACCATCACGCACCCGGCCAGCACCTCGCATGGACGCATCACCGAAGCACAACGACAGGCGGCCGGCATCGGCCAGGGCCTGATTCGCGTGGCCGTCGGGCTCGAAAATATTGAAGACCTGAAGGCTGACCTGGCGCGTGGCCTGCGCGGCCTCGATACCCTGACATGACCCAAAAAATCCGCACCCGCTTCGCCCCCTCCCCCACCGGCTTCATCCACCTGGGCAATATCCGCTCGGCCTTGTATCCGTGGGCGTTTGCCCGCGCCAGCGGCGGCGACTTCATCCTGCGCATTGAAGACACCGACCTGGAGCGCTCGACGCAGGCGGCGGTCGACGTGATCATCGAGAGCATGGCCTGGCTGGGGCTGGACTATGACGAAGGCCCGTTCTATCAGATGCAGCGCATGGCGCGCTACAAGGCAGTGCTGGCCGGGATGCAGGCCGGCGGCCATGTTTATCCCTGTTACATGAGCGTGGCAGAACTCGACGCCCTGCGTGAACGCCAGATGGCGGCCAAGGAAAAACCGCGTTACAACGGCACTTGGCGGCCCGCCCCGGGCAAGACACTGCCCGCCATTCCCGCAGGCGTGCGGCCGGTGTTGCGCTTCAAGAATCCGCAGCACGGCTCGGTGCTGTGGGAGGACAAGGTCAAGGGCCGCATCGAGATCAGCAACGACGAACTCGACGACCTGGTGATTGCGCGGCCAGACGGCACCCCCACCTACAACTTCTGCGTGGTGGTGGACGACATCGACATGGCGATTACCCACGTGATTCGCGGCGATGACCACGTCAACAACACGCCGCGCCAGATCAACATCTTTCGCGCTTTAGGCCAGGAGCCGCCGGTCTACGCCCATCTGCCGACCGTGCTCAATGAACAGGGCGAAAAGATGAGCAAGCGCAACGGGGCCAAGCCGGTGACGCAATACCGCGATGAAGGCTATCTGCCCGAGGCCATGGTCAACTACCTCGCGCGCCTGGGCTGGAGTCACGGCGATGATGAAATTTTCACGCGAGCGCAGTTCCTGCAATGGTTCAACCTGGACCATCTGGGGCGCAGCGCCGCGCAATTTGATGAAGCCAAGTTGCGCTGGGTGAATGCGCAGCATCTCAAGGCCATGGCCGACGACGCCTTGGCGCCCTTGGTGGCGCAGCACTTGCACAAGCGCGGCATCAGCGTTGGGTCTGAGCGCGTCGCCGGCCATTTGCCCCGCATCTGCGCGCTGTTCAAAGACCGCTGTGACACCACGCTGGCCCTGGCCGACTGGGCCGCCCGGTTTTATGCGGACATCACCCCCAACCCGGTTGAAGTGGGTCAGCACGTCACCGACGCCGTCAAACCGGCGCTCCATCTGCTGCTCGAAAAACTGACGAACTGCAACTGGGACAAGCCGTCGATTGCGGCAGCCATCAAGGAAGTACTGGCCGCCTGCAGCATCAAAATGCCGCAGCTCGCCATGCCGGTGCGGGTATTGGTGATGGGCACCGCCCAGACGCCGTCACTGGAGGCGGTACTAGAACTCAGCGAAAGAGAAAAAGTACTGGCCCGTTTGCGTTCGGCCTTATTTTTCAGGCTATAATTTGAGGCTTGGAAATAAGGAACGCTGTAACAAGCATTCTGCGGTTTAGGGGGTATAGCTCAGCTGGGAGAGCGCTTGCATGGCATGCAAGAGGTCAGCAGTTCGATCCTGCTTACCTCCACCACTATTTCTGAGGCAAGGCTGAAAAGCCGTGCCAGTTGAGACGGAAGTCCAAAGGTTATGACCCCATCGTCTAGAGGCCTAGGACACTACCCTTTCACGGTAGGTACCGGGGTTCGAATCCCCGTGGGGTCGCCAAAATTCATCTTCTGATGAACCAAGCGCAAGTCGGTAACAAGTCGGTCCGCCAGGGCAGACGAGCAGGCCCGCAAGGGCAAGCGACTTGGCTCGAAAGAGCAAACGTTATCACTACCAGGAGTGGTAGTTCAGTTGGTTAGAATACCGGCCTGTCACGCCGGGGGTCGCGGGTTCGAGTCCCGTCCACTCCGCCAAGGTTACGTTTTAGACTGTTCAAAGCAGTTCTAAAAACACCCCTGAAAGCCCCGTTCCACGGGGCTTTTTTGTTTTCTACCGTCGCCGCCCCTCTTCAGAAAATTACCTGTCCGCGCTGATTGAATATTGACCCACCCTGTCTGTGCTTCCTTCCCACACTCGGCCGCCCTTATGCAGTTGCGCTTCACTTCGCTCACTGTGACCAGCTCGCGGGAGGACTTGCACCTCCGGGAGTGCGCCCATGCTGGGCGCACGAAAAAAAGCCTGCTATTTTCTGAATAGCAGGCTTTTCTTACTGTACTTGGGGTGGCTGATGGGGCTCGAACCCACGACAACAGGAATCACAATCCTGGACTCTACCAACTGAGCTACAGCCACCGCAGCTTTTAATTATAACCGCTGTCTTTTACTTCGCCGTGCTTTCCCCTAAATCTATTGAGTTGCGCACCGGACGCGCCACCTTGATCTGGGTCTCGAATTGGTCTTCAAGAAAGCTGTTGTAGGCTTGGTTCTCTGCCCCGGTCCACCACTGGGCGTATTGGGCACGGTCCTGTTTGGCAGCCGCTTCGGCCGGTACCGGGCGCGCTACGATTTTGTTGACCTTGACCACCGCATAGCCCTGTGCCCCCAGATCCACCCCGACCAGCGCGGGCAAGCTTGAAACATCAGCGCGTAACGCGGCACTCAAGACTTTCGGCGGCAAATTTTGCGGCTGGTCGCGCGACACGAGCAGCGCCGCCGGCAGGGTCGCCGAGGCAGGTGCAGCCTTCCAGGCTACGAGCTTGGCTGCCCCCTCTTCTTTGGCCAACTCGGC
>JAKFXU010000355.1 GCA_021731215.1 Rhodoferax sp. | reverse complement strand
GTTGCAGTACAGCACCGCGGTGCCGCTGGCTGCGCTGGACGGCTTCCCATGCTCAAAGGGGGGTTCTGGAGAAAAAGACATGGGTTATTCTCCCCTACCTATGCTTGACCTGACAATTATTAAAGCGGTTCTTCATCAATTCCACTGTGATTTTTAATTCAGTGTTGGAGAATCCGGTATTTCAAAATTTCTGAACTGAACATGAAAGACACCACGCTGTACGAGCAACTTCTTGGACTGAAGACACCCTGGTCGGTCAAGAAGGTAGACCTTTCGCTGGCAGACCAGCGCGTGGTCGTCGAAGTTGTTTTGAAGAAAGGGCAAGTGTGGGCAGACCCAACGGACCCAACCAAGAGAGCACATGTCAATGGCTGGAGTGAACGCCAGTGGCGCCACTTGGACACCTGCCAGTTCGAAACCATCATCAAAGCCCGAGTGCCCCAACTCAAATACAGCGACGGCACTGTCGAAGAGTTGACCGTGCCATGGGCCGAGCGCTACAGCCGGGTCACCACCATGATGGCTGGCTTTGTCATCAAACTGCTTGAGGCCTGTCCCACCACCCAAGCCGTATGCACGCTCACCCGGCTGTCCTGGAGCACGGTCAACGCCATCATGGTCAGCGCCGTGGAGCGAGGCATGCTGCGGCGCACAAAAGAAGAGATTGCCTATCTGGGCATTGATGAGAAGAGTTCCGAGAGGGGGCACACCTACGCCAGCATCCTGACCGACATTGACCGCTCGCGGGTGTTGGACCTGGTGCCTCAGAGAAAACTTGAAGCGGCCGTGGGTTTGCTGCAGACGCTCACGCCGGCGCAACGCGCGTCGGTCAAGGCGGTGGCCATGGATATGTGGCCGGCGTACATGAGTGCAACCAGGCAATGCGTGCCTCAAGCCGACATCGTGCACGACAAGTTTCATGTTTCCAAGTACCTCGGTGAGGCAGTCGATGCGGTGAGAAAGCAGGAGCACCGCAGCCTGTCCCAGGCTGGCTCGTCGCCTCTGAAGGGCAGTAAATGGGCCTGGCTGAAAAAGTATCCCGATGGCCGCAGCGCTGAAGCCGTCTCGTTTCGGGCCTTGAACCAGCTCAACCTGAAGACAAGCCGAGCCTGGTGCATCAAGGAGAACTTTACCCAGTTCTGGAGCTACAGCTACAAAGGAGCTGCCAAACGCTTCTTCAAAGCCTGGTCGAATAACGCGATGAGGAGTCGCCTGGAGCCTGTGAAAAAAGTAGTCAAGATGCTCCGACGCCACGAGGAAGGACTGCTGAACTATAGCCAACATGGAATCAGCAACGCCTGTGCAGAAGGTTTCAACAGTGCCATCCAACTCATCAAGGCCAATGCCCGTGGGTTTCGCAACTTCACCAACTACCGGGCAAGGATTCTGT
The DNA here is from genome assembly GCA_021731215.1 of Rhodoferax sp. Taxonomy (GTDB): domain Bacteria; phylum Pseudomonadota; class Gammaproteobacteria; order Burkholderiales; family Burkholderiaceae_C; genus Rhodoferax. The sequence continues at coordinate 4,543 of JAKFXU010000355.1, read as the reverse complement.
TTCATTGTGGAAAGTTGAACTTGGCTATGGCCTAGAAAATCACAGTGAATTCAACGAAGCTCCAAAAAAGTTACTCATCCCAGAAAGCGGGTGGAATCAGGGCAAGACGAGGACGTTGTTTTCCCCGGAGAACTCATCCTGGACAACGGGCTGCGCGGGATCTACCCGCCTCGATGCACCGTCAACCCAGTAAACATATTCGATCCGGGTCAGGTTGGCAGGGAGAGGCACTTTGATCCGCCACATACCTTTTTCATCCGGACCGGCTAGCACCACCGTCCCGGTTTGCCAGAAGTTGAAATTGCCGATGATCTCCGCTGATTTCGCGTGCGGCGCGTATAGGCTAAAGATGACTGCGCGTGCGCCTGTTTCGTCTGCGCAAACCCATTGCGAGGCCAGCGTGAATGCAAAAGCCAAGAACGATCGCCGATCAATACGAGCAAATAAAGTGTTGGTCATAATCATCTGCGAGGATATAGCGCCAGGCTTTTTCGGGCAAGTGACAGTGTGACTGTGCCTGGGTCAGGGAATTGCGGATCAGATGCACGCTGCAGGTCGGGATTCGCGCTTGCGGACAGACGCCTTGATTGCCTCGGAGAAGCCGTGTCGTGGAGCTGGATGCCTAAAGCGTGTTGAGCACCCCTCCAACCAGGAGGGGACGCCCTCGGTCTGCTCGATCCGCCCGGCCCCAGCACGTCCTTGCGCCGCGATGTCCCTACAGGGCAGGGGCCAGGCGAAATCTCACGGCACCGTTCGTTCCTGAAAAGCGACCGTTTGGCTGCCGGGTAGCCATATGCGTAACCGCGACCCATCTGGGCTCGTCCTAGCCGATGAACCAAATAAACCGAGAAAAACCACGGGCATAGGAGCCGCTTATGAAACACCGCACCGGATTTACCTTGATCGAAGTGATGATTACGGTTGCGATTGTCGCTCTTTTGGCCACGATCGCCCTGCCCAGCTACAACGAGCACGTGATCCGCGGCAAGTTGACAGAGGCTACCTCCGCTTTGGCGGATCTGCGGGTCAAGCTCGAGCAGTACTATCAGGACAACCGCCATTATTCATCCACCGCCACAGGCTGTCCGGGAGTGGCGATGCCAGCCGCGCCGGCCGTCAAGTATTTCGCCTTCACCTGCAACTGGGTTGCGGGCAACACCAATCAATTCTTCACTGTCACCGCCAGCAATGTGGCAAACCAGGGCTTGGGCGCGGCCGGTTCCTATGTATTCACCATTAATCAGGCGAACGTTCGGGCAACGACTGCCTTCCCCGGCGCGACCGTACCCAAGACATGCTGGATCAGCAAGAAAGGGGAATCATGCTGAGTTGCTCACGGAAATACGCCGCGCAAAAGGGGTTTACTCTTGTTGAGTTGATGATCGGGTTGAGCATTCTCGCCCTTTTGGTACTGCTTGCGCTGCCGAGTTACCGCACCTGGATTCAAGGCACGCAAATCCGCACTGCGACAGAGTCCATTCAAAACGGCTTGCAATTGGCCAAAGCGGAGGCGGTACGGCGCAACGCGAACGTGCAGTTCCTGCTCACCGACACCGATCCGGTAGCGACCAACGTCGGCTCGGCAGTACCGAGCGTGGACGGGCGCAACTGGATCGTGCGGATACATCAGCCAGACGGCAATTACAGCGCCGCCGACTTCGTTCAGGGCCGCGCCAGGTCGGAAGGCTCAAGCAATGTGCTCATCGCGGCCAGCCAAAGCAGCATCATTTTCCTACCGCTGGGCCGGGTGAGTCCCGGCGTTGATAGTGATGTGACGGTAGAAAACCCTGCCGGCGGCAGCTGCGTGGCGGCGGGTGGAGAAATGCGCTGCCTGCAAGTGCGAATCAGCGCCGGAGGGCGGACGCGCATGTGCGATCCGGCGCTTTCCCTCGCGACCAATCCACAGGGTTGCGCCTAAATGAGGAGCAAGCTGATGACAGTCATAAAAGCACCATTCCTGAAACAGCGAGGGATGCTCCTGCTGGAGGCGTTGGTCGCCATCCTGATTTTTTCCGTTGGAATACTTGGCCTGATGGGGCTGCAAGCCGCTTCCATCAAGACTGTCGGTGATGCCAAATACCGCGCCGATGCAAGCTTCCTCACGGATCAGATCATCGGCAGAATGTGGGCCGATCGCGCCAATCTGTCCTGTTATGTACACCCCGCGTCGACTGCTGTGTGCGCCTCGGAGGCGAGTAAGGCCAATCTGGCAGATTGGCTCGTTAACGTGAGCAGTTTATTGCCAGGGGCGACCGCAGAGCTGCAGCAGATTTCGGTCAATGCCGACAACCAAGTGGTCATCACGGTCGTCTGGCGCGCAGCGCAGGATGCGCAAACACATAAATTTGTCGCAGCGGCTCACATCAACGGCTAAGCGGGAAGAACACTATGTGCCATACACCCTACACAACATGCTCGCTGAAGTCCGCGAGAGGATTCTCGCTGGTGGAAATCATGATCGGCGTGGCTATCGGTCTCCTGACGATCCTGGTGATCATGCAACTCTTCGTCGATTACGAAGGGCAAAAACGCACCACCACCAGCGGCGCAGATGCCCAGGGAAACGGCCAGATCGCGCTGCTCACCATGGAGAGGGATCTTCGTGTGGCCGGCTACGGCATTGCGGATTCGGCGGCCCTGGGCTGTAAAACGAACAGCTCATACAACGGCGTGACGCAACCGGCGCGCCCTTTGGTTCCGGTCAGGATTACCGATGGCGCGCGCTCGGACACGGTCCGGGTTCTCTACAGCGCATCGAGCCATGGTGCGATCACAAGAAAAATTACGGTAGATCATCCGCCGCAAAGCGCGGTGATCTTCATCAATAGCACGGTGGGGATGGCGCCCGACGATTTGGTCATCGCCTTCGAGCCGGGCAAGGACTGCACCCTGATGCAAGTCACGCTGGTAGACAACGGTCTACCCAAGCTCCATCATCAGAGCACCAGTCCCTGGAATCCGCCGGGGGGGCAGAACATTTTCCCCAAGCCAAATGGCTATGCCAAAGGCGCGCTGCTGTTCAATTTCGGCAGTCTGGTCGACCGCACTTACCGGGTAGACGCAAACAAAAACCTGGAGGCCTTCGATTTTTCAACACAGGCGACCGAAGTCCTGGCGGACAACATTGTCAACATTCAGGCGCGATACGGTATTGCTCCCGCCGGCAGCCAAAGTGTTATCGAATGGGTGGATGCCGCCGGTGTTTGGGCCGACCCGCCCCCCGCCGACATCAAGCGCATCAAGGCGGTGCGCATTGCCGTGGTGGCCCGCAGTTCTCTGCGCGAGAAGCCGGGGCCGGACGGCGTCTGCAACGCGACTCCGGTCGCGCCCGTTTCGTGGCCCGGGGGGCCGAAGGTGGACTTAACGGATGATCCGGACTGGCAGTGCCACCGCTACAAGGTGTACGAGACCATTGCGCCGCTGCGCAACGTGCTGTGGGCGAACCTATGAAAACAAAGGAAGCAGACATGATCGCTAAATGCCGATACCGGCTGCAAATCCGCAACGCCAAACCTGCGATGAAACAACAGCAGGGCGGCGTGGTTCTGTTCTTCGCCTTGATTGCTCTGGTCGCCCTCATGTTGGCCGCGATTGCCTTGGTGCGCTCGGTCGATACTGCTAACGCCATCGCCGGCAATGTGGCATTCAAGCAGGGCACGATCCAGGAGGCCGACTCCGGCGTGGAAGCGGCATTCAAAGCGCTTACCGTACCGACCATTACCGATAAGACTCAGGATGACCTGGAGCGCTACTACTACGCCACGTACGATCCGGCGGTGGCCGTCCCGGGGGCGCGTCTTGATGCCGCCTCCGATACTGTGGGTGCGGCGAGCGGGAACAAGGTGCGCTACGTCATTGAGCGGATGTGCCTAAACGCCGGAGCAACAAGTCCCGATACCTGCCTACAGCCGCCGGCGCTCAACAACGACAGCAAGGCGTCCGGGCATACGGTGTTCGTCTCAGACAATGTGTATTACCGGGTTACGGTGCAGGTCAGCGGGCCGCGCAACACCTTGAGCGCGGTGCAGGTTCTGCTAGCCGTATAAACCTATAACGCCCACCCAGATATGGAGCCATGACGCGATGAAAACTCAAATATCAAACAAATATAAAACTTCCCGGTTTACGGCGTGGCTACTCATTTGCGCTCTGACTCTGACACCGATCACGCAAGCGCATGCGACGGCTACGGCCTTGTCAGATAGGCCGCTTTGCGGCCTGTCCACGGCTGTTGCAGTGAGCAACCCCAAGCTCACCAGCAGCGACAATTTCGTATTTGTCTCCGGCTTCGATGCCGAGAAGTGGACTGGCGAGCTGCAGAAGTTCTCCATTGATGTCGGCACCGGCAAGGTGAACACAACCGCATTGTGGGCTCCCAGCGCGCAAGCAAGACTGGATGCTATGACGCCAGATGCACGAAGAATCGCCACTTATTCCGGAAGCGCGGGGAAGCCTTTTCAATGGACTAACTTGACCGCGGCCCAGAAAGCCAAGCTGCACACGCCGGCAACCCCCCCTGGGCCTGCGGATGGCGCCTCGGTGT
>JAKFXU010000027.1 GCA_021731215.1 Rhodoferax sp. | reverse complement strand
TTCAGCTCGTCGAACGGAATGTCACGCAACTGTGTCAACGAGGAATGACCGGTGCCAAAGTCGTCGATCGACAAGCGAAAGCGCTTCAGGCGCAGCCGGGTCAGCACTTCCAGCGGCTTGCGCAGATCGGCCATCAAGCGGCTTTCCGTCACCTCCAGCACGATCTCGGTCGGCGCCACGCCAGCGCTGGCGGCCTGCGCGGCCACAAAATCGGCGAAACCCAGCGCCGTCAGATTGTCCATCGACACATTGACCGCCACCCGCAAGCCGAGCCCGGCATCGCGCCAGGCGCGGGCCTGTGCCAGCGCCGCGCGTAGCACAACGCGGGTCAGATCGTCGATCAGACCGTTGGCCTCGGCGACGCCGATGAACTGATCGGGGAAGACCATGCCATCGACCGGATGGCGCCAGCGCACCAGGGTTTCAACGCCGACCACGCGGCCGTCGGCCAGCGCCACCTTGGGCTGGTAGTAATTGAGCAGCTCGCCGTTGGCAATTGCCGCGCGGAGTGCGTCGGCGCCGTAGGCCGCCTTCGCCGCGCGCAAGCGCACCGCCGCGGGCGGCAACCATTGCGCCAGCAGCGTGCCCAGCGCCTCGGGCAACACCGGCTTGCGCAGATGGCCCAGCACCTGCATCTTGTGCGCCCGCACCAGCGTGCTGGCCGCCTGCAGCATGCGCTCATCCTCGCCGCTGATCAGCACCAGGCTGCCCTCGAAGCGCTGCTCAACCAGATGACGAACGAACTGCAGGCCGTCCATTTCCGGCATATTGAGGTCGAGCAGAATCAGGTCCGGCGCGCCGGACGCGCCAGTGAAGGCATCCAGCGCGGCACGCCCGCCGCTGAAGGGCGACAGATCGGTATAACCCAGGTTCTCCAGCAGACGTCCGATCAGCTTGAGTATGAACGGCTCGTCATCGATCAGCATGATTTTTATGGCAGATTTTTCGCTCATGATTTTTCCCTTTTCAACTCGACACAGGTTTCACTTCAATACCAATAGCTACTCAGGTTAACCCACTTACTGCGGCTCAATGGGCACAAGCGCCAAAGGCTCTGGCCCGGCAGTCCAGCAGAGAGCCTGGGCTTTTGTGGCGCGTTGCGCTCGCAATGACGGATTGCGTAGTTTGGGGCGTCGCTTCGCTCCTCGCCATGACAAATATCACGTTGTGGTCCTCGCATTGACGCTAAGCATTTGTCATCCTGAAACCCTCTGGTTTGGGTTTGTCAGGTCTTGCAGCACGGCCTCGACCGCTGCCATTTCGGTCTTGAAACCTTGCGCCAAGCTGGCAAGGGCGGCGCTTTGCCCGGCCTTGCCGGCTTCTTCCAGTTCAGCGCACCACTGGCACAGCGCCAGGGCGCCGACCGAGCGTGCGGCAGATTTGAGCTTGTGCGCCTGCGCGCCTGCCTGCGCTGCGTCGCCGGCGGCGCAGGCTCCCAGCAGCTCGGCGGCAATTGACTTGGCGCTGGCGCCAAAATCAAGCAAAAACTGACGCAGCGTCGCCGGATCGTCGCCCACCAGCGCGGCCAGCACGCGCACGTCCAGCGCCGGGCCGCCCTCTCTCGCAGTCTCACTCGCTGGGGCAGGGGGAGGAGGTTCAACCTCGGCGGGCGCAGCCGTTTTAGCTTCAGCGGCCGGCAGCCACTTGCCCAGCACACGCTTTAATTGTTCAAGATCGACCGGTTTGACCAGCACTTCATCCATGCCCGCAGCGCGGCACTTGCCAACTTCTTCGGCCAGCGCGTTGGCGGTCCAGGCCAAGATCGGCGTGCGCGACCCCGCTTGCTCGGTTTCGATGACCCGGATCGCGCGCGCCAGCGCGTAGCCGTCGAGCACCGGCATGTGGCAGTCGGTGATCACCAGCGCGCAGTTGCCCTCGCGCCACCGCGCCAGGGCAACTGCCCCGTTTTCTGCGGTCTCGCTGCGCAGGCCCAGCAGCCCGAGCTGCAGCGCCAGCAGTTTGCGATTGACCGGATGATCATCCACCACCAGCACCAGTGGTGCGTCGGCGGCCGCGACGCCGGCCACCAGGGGCGGCGCCAAAGCCGTGGCGGCGACCTCGGTCGAAGGCGGCACCGGCGCCTGCACCGCCTGCGTTATCGGCAGCGTCAGCGTGATGCTGAAGGTCGAACCCCGGCCCGGCGCACTGTCCAGATCGATCCGTCCGTCCATCATGTCCACCAGCCGTCGGCAGATCGCCAAGCCAAGCCCGGTGCCGCCGTACATGCGCGCGGTATCGGCACTGCCCTGGCCATAGTTCTGAAACAGGCGCTGCTGCACCTCTGGGGCGATACCGATGCCGCAGTCCGTGACCGAAATCCGCAGTGCTTCGGTGCCCTCGTGCCGTTCGATCAGTTCCGCCCGCACCTCGATCAATCCCCCTTCGTGGCTGAACTTGATGGCGTTGCTGACGAAGTTGTTAAGCACTTGCGACAGCCGCAGCGGATCAACCAGCAGCGCCGGACTCAGGCGCGGATCGACCTCGCTGCTCAGTATCATGCTGCTGGCGCTGGCCACGCGCGCATAGGTGTTCACCACCCTGGCCAGCAGCATGGTAATCGATACCGGCTGTGGCGAAAGCGCCAGTTTCCCTTCCTCGATCTTGGACCAGTCCAGAATGTCGTTGAGAATGCGCAGCAGGCTGCGCCCGGAATCCCGCGCCGCCTGCAGCACTTCGCTTTGATCGGGGCTGATGGGCGACAGCGAGAGCAGCTCCAGCATGCCCAACAGGCCGCCCAGCGGGGTGCGAATCTCGTGGCTCATGGTGGCTAGAAAGGAATCCTTGGCGCGGTTGGCCAGCTCGGCTGCTTCCTTGGCGGCAACCAACTCCTGTTCGGCCTGCTTGCGCGCCGTGATGTCGCGCACCAGGCCGGTGAAATGGCGTTCGCCCGCCACCCGCATTTCGCTCACCGCCAGATACATCGGAAAAATGCTGCCGTCCTTGCGCCGGCCCACCACCTCGCGCCCGATGCCGATCACGCGCGCCTCGCCGGTGGCGCGGTAGTGTTCCAGATAGCCGTCGTGCTCGTGCTGATAAGGCTCTGGCATCAACATCTTCACGTTCTGTCCGATAAGCTCGGACGCGGCATAGCCGAACATGCGCTCGGCGGCCGGATTGAGGGTTTCGACGCTGCCGCGCTCGTCGATGGTGATGATGCCGTCCACCACGGTGGCGAAGATCGCCCCGACGCGCGCATTGATCGCCTCAAGCTCGCGGCGGCTGGCTTCGGTCGCGCGCAGTTGCCGGCGGATCAGCACATAGGTGGCCGCCAGCAGCGCGATCGCCGCCAGCGCGGCCAGAAGATCCGTTGCAAGCGCGATCCCGTCCTGCCTCGCTTGCCCAGCCTGGCGCTCCTCCAGTAGCCGGAGCTCCTCTTCTTCCATTTCGCCAAGCACCCGGAACAAGCGTTCGCGCGTCTCCCGCAGCGGGGCGCTGGCCACATAAGCGTTTGCCGCTTCGAGGCCTTCCGTTCTGCGCAGCAGCTCCGTGTGCCGGGAAATCGCCAGGCGTTGGTCGACTATTTCGCGCATTCGGGTCCAGCGCGCCTGCTGGCGGGCATTGTCGGCCGTCAGTTGCTTGATCTGGCGCAGCGCTGTCTCCCGCACCGCAATCGCCGCGTCGCGTTCGACCAGTCGCGCCGGGTCGCCCGAAATTCTGTAGTTCTGCGTACTCAATTCGATCAGGAACGAGTTTCCTTTTGCCTGGGCGAGGCTATTGAGCACCTGATGCGTGTGCGACAGCCGCAGCGCCCCTTCGACCGCGTTTTGCGACATCTTCCAGGTGGTGGCGGCGAGCGCCGCGACCACCAGCGCGGCGGCGGCGAACGCGGCCAGCACCTTCGTTTCGAAACGGGTCTGTTCTGATTTTTTCTGCGCTCGCATAGGGCTCCTAAACCAAAGAATCGAGACACGCTTGCACGGCGGTCATCTCTTGCTCGAATCGGGACCAGAGCTCAGGCCATGTTTCATTGTCGCCGCTCTTGCCGGCCTGTTCAATTTCAGCGCACAGTTCACCCAACTTGAGCGCGCCGACCGCACGTGCGGCGGACTTCAGCTTGTGCGCCTGCGCGCCCGCCTGAGCGGCATCGCCGGCGGCGCAGGCGGCGGCCAGTTCCGCCGCGATGACCGTCGCGCTGGCGCGGAAATCCAGCAGGAAGTCGCGGATCACCGCCGGGTCGTCGCCGACCAGCGCGGCGAGCACGCCGACGTCCACCGGCGTAAAAGTCGGCGCTGGCGACACGGCGGCCGGCAGCCATTTCTCCAGCGTTGCCTTGAGCTCGGCCAGCGACGTCGGCTTGGACAGATAGTCGTCCATGCCGACCTCCATGCAGCGCTGCGCCTCCCCCTTGATGGCGTTGGCGGTGAGGGTGATGATGGGGATGCGGCGGGCGCTGCCTTCCGCAGCGCGAATGGCCGCCGCGAGTTGGTAGCCGTCCATCTGCGGCATGTGCAGGTCGGTCAGCAGCAGCCCGTAATCGCCGCTGCGCCAGCGTTGCAGCGCTTCGCGGCCGTCCGCCGCGATGTCGGCGGCGAAGCCGAGCAGGGCCAGTTGCTGCACGATCACTTTCTGGTTGGTCTCGTTGTCTTCCGCCACCAGGATCAGCCGGCCCTGCGCCACCGCCGCCGCGCGCGACGGGGGCTGAAGCGCCGCCGCGCCCCTGCCGCGCGCCGGCGTTTCCTCTTCCCGCGCGCGCCCGGCGGCGATGGCCACCGCCGCGAGAAGGCCCGCTCGCGTCAGGACGTTGCCATCCACCGCCACCCGACCGTCGCTCCGCCGCCGCGGCTTGCGGCGCCTGCCGCGCCCGATGACGACGAAATGAAGATCCAGATCGGGGCGGGCGGCGCGCAGCTCCTCGACCGGAGCCGCCGCGCCGGTGGCGTCGATGACCGCGATCCACTGGCCGGGCGCCAGCGCGGCGATGCGTTCGCGCGCCGCCGCCAGGTCCGCCGCGCGCAGGACGCTCGCGCCGCCGTGGGCGAGATAGGCGGCGAGATCCTCGCCCAGGCTGTCCGCGCCGCCCAGCACCAGACAGGACAGCCCGGCCACCGGCGACGCCGCACCCACCGGCTCCGCCCGCGGGGCTTCCGCCACGGGCGCGCAGGGCAGGCGCAGGGTGAAGGTCGAGCCCGCGTCCGGCGCGCTCTGCACGGCGATGTCACCGCCCATCAACCCGGCCAGGTTGCGGGCGATGGCCAGCCCCAGGCCGGTGCCGCCGAAGCGCCGCGTGGTGGAGGCATCGGCCTGACCGAAGGAAGTGAACAGGCGCGCCTGGGTCGCCGCATCCATGCCGATGCCGTTGTCGGTGACGTGGATGTCGACGACGACTCGCTCCGGCGTGCGCGCGGCCAGCACGGCGCGCACCGCCACCCGCCCCTGCCGCCCCTGCCCGCTGGAAAACTTGATGGCGTTGTTGGCGAGGTTGACCAGCACCTGGCGCAGGCGCAGCGCATCGCCCAGCACCGCGGCGGGCAGATCCGGGTCGGTGAACAGCGTCAGTTCCACCCCGCTTTTCAAGGCCAGGTGATCGAGCATGCCGCAGACTTTTTCCACCACCTCGGCGATGTCCGTCGGCGCGCTTTCGATTTCCAGCTTGCCGGCCTCGATCTTGGAAAAGTCGAGAATGTCGTCGATGATGGCAAGCAGCGAGAAGGCCGACTCGCGGATGGTATCGACCATCTCCACCTGGTCGCCATCGAGGCTGCTCTGCTGCAGCACGTCGATCATGCCGATGACGCCATTCATCGGCGTGCGGATTTCGTGGCTCATGGCGGCCAGGAATTCCGACTTGGCGCGGTTGGCCTGTTCTGCCTCGCCCTTGGCCTGTTCGAGTTCGGCGGTGCGCAACAACACCTTGGTTTCCAGCTCTTCGTTGAGCTGACGCAGCGCCTCCTTCTGCTCCTTTTGCTGGGTGACGTCGCGCAGGAACACGGTGAACACC
>JAKFXU010000374.1 GCA_021731215.1 Rhodoferax sp. | reverse complement strand
ACTGCCGGCTGGCTGCCGCGCCTGCCCATGGAAGACCTCGTGTATTTCGACCAATGGGGCCAGCGCGACGACCAGCAGCCGCTCATCGCCCACCTGCGGCGCGACCAGGCCGCCGCCCGGCGCGGGCGCGAAGCCACCGCCTGACCCTGCCACCATGCGCCGACCCGCGCGCACTGCCATTGATCGCGCGGCCTGCGTGTGCGGTCCGCGCTCCACCTGATTGAAAGTTGAACACGCCATGAATACCCGCCTGCCCCTGATTGCCGACATCGCCGACCCGCAGCTCACCCAGGCCCTGCAGCACAAGCTGGACCACAAGACCAAACCTCTCGGCTCACTGGGCCGCCTGGAGCAGCTTGCGCTGCGCCTGGGCCAGATCCAGGGCACTGCATCGCCCGAGTTACAGCAGCCGCAGATGGTCGTCTTCGCCGGCGACCACGGCCTGGCCGCGCGCGGCGTGTCGGCCTTCCCGAGCGACGTGACCTGGCAGATGGTGGAGAACTTCCTCGTCGGCGGCGCCGCCGTGAGCGTGCTGGCGCGCCAGCACGGCCTGGCGCTCACGGTAGTGGACTGCGGCGTGGCGCGCGACATCGCCCAGCGCGAGACAGCAGCTGGCCAGCCGCGTCTGCTGCTGCGCAAGGTGGCTCCCGGCACGCAGGACGCGAGCCAAGGCCCCGCCATGAGCGCGGCGCAGTGCGCCCAGGCCCTGAACCACGGCATGGTGCTGGTGCACGAACTGCCAGGCAATGTGCTGCTGCTGGGCGAAATGGGAATTGGCAACACCTCGGTCGCCTCGCTGCTGCTGGCGCGCGTGTGCGGCCTGCCCATTGCCGAATGCACCGGCGCCGGCACCGGGCTGGACGCCGCGGGGATAGCGCGCAAGCGCACCGTGCTGCAGCAGGCGCTCGACGCCAACGCCGACGCCACCGCACCGCTCGCCGCCCTGGCCGCGCTCGGCGGCTACGAAGTCGCCGCCATGGTCGGCGCCGTGCTGCAGGCCGCCGCCGAGCGCCGCGTGATCGTGGTGGACGGCTTCATCACCAGCGCCGCCGTGCTCGTGGCCAGCCGCCTGCAGCCCCATGTGCTGCAGCGCTGCGTGTTCGCCCACCGCTCGGGCGAACGCGGCCACCAGCTCATGCTGGCGCAAATGCAGGCCGAGCCTTTGCTTCAACTCGACCTGCGCCTGGGCGAAGGCTCGGGTGCTGCGCTCGCGTGGCCTCTCCTGCAATCGGCCTGCGCCATCCTGCGCGAGATGGCGAGCTTTGAGTCGGCCGGGGTGTCGGGTCAGGCCGCTGTGTGATGCTTTGCCGGTCGCTACCAAATCAATAGCTTCTTGCGCTGGATGAACAAGCGCTGGAAGATAATTTGGCTGATATTTGGTGGAGCGTGACTACACGGCGAAAATGGTTCCCCCTACGGTTCCTGCATCCCGGCACCCCATTCATTCGCAAAGCCCCCTGTGAGCCTTTACACCCAATTGCAAGCCGCCAAGAGCGAAGAAGACGTCAAAGACGCATACATCAAGGCCCTGGGACTCAAGGGCTACACCAAGGGTTTGATCGACATCCAAACCAAAGAGATTTGGTTCGAGGCCAAGGACACCGGCAAGTACTCCAGCTATGCCATGTTCACGCAACTGCTGCATTACGTGCAGGTAGCGTTGAACAAGGGCGAATCGGTTCCGCCCTTCCTGGCGGTCATCGACACCGAAAAAGCGGCGCTGATGAAAAGCACCGATGTGTTGCCGTTTCTGGCCAAGAAAACCGTCAAATGGGGCAAGTCGGCCAGCCAGTACACCCAGGAGGCACTGGACGCCATATCGGCCCACATTGGTACGCACTTCGTGTCGTTCAAGATTTCCACGCACGAAGACGAATTCATTAGCACTGTCCGTGCAGCCATCAAGAGCGGCGACATTATCCGCACCCAGATTACCCCTGACAACCTGAAGCAGGTGTTCGATAAATGGGTGGCCATGATTGGCCGCGAGATTGCCGGCGTGGACGAAGAAAAATACGCCCTGCTGTTCTTTGCGGACATCATGCACGACGGCACCGTGTCCACCCACGCCAACCTGCCCGCCGAACTGCTGCACAAAAACGGCGCGCCCGTGTTCAGTCTGGGCGGCAAGATGCTCGAGCTGGGCAACAAGGAAGGCTATCGGCGCTTCTGGGCTATCTACCACCGCCCGCCCAAGAGCGAGTACCGCGACTACCTGCTGGAGCGCCGCGACAGCCTCATCCCGCTGGACGAACGTAGCTTCAAAGGCGCGTATTACACGCCGCTGCACGTGGTGGACAAGGCCTATGACAAACTGACCGAAACCCTCGGCAAGAACTGGCAGCGCGAATACATCGTGTGGGATATGTGCTGCGGCGTGGGCAACCTGGAGGTCAAGCACAGCAACCCGCGCAACGTCTACATGAGCACGCTGGACCAGGCCGATGTGGACGTGATGAAAGCCACCAAGACCTGTGTGGCAGCGCACCGGTTTCAGTACGACTACCTGAATGACGACATCACCGACGACGGCAAGATCGACTACAGCCTGAGCAATAAGGTGCCGCAAGGGCTGCGCGATGCGATTGCGGCGGGGAAAAGAATATTGGTGCTGATCAATCCGCCGTACGCAGCCGCGACCAATCGGGGAAACACCGCGCAGGTTGGCGACGCTGAGTACAAATCAGGCGTGGCAGATACCAAGTTTGCCGCAACGGCTATGGCGGACTATGGCAGGGCCAGCAATGAGTTGTTCACTCAATTTGTGGCACGAATTGCCCATGAAATTCCAACGGCTACGCTGGCGATGTTCAGTACATTGAAGTACATCAATGCCCCTGACTTTGAGATATTCCGCCAAAAGTGGGGTGCAACCTATCGGGGCGGCTTTGTTGTGCATAACCAAGCGTTCGATGGCTTGAAAGGGAAGTTTCCTATCGGCTTTTTGATATGGCAAACCAATCAGGGTTCGAGTTCACGAATCACCGAAGTGGTTGCTGAGGCTCTCGACAAAGAAGCGCGAGCGATTGGAGAGAAGAAATTCTTCAACATCCCAAAATCGCAATACTTGAGCGCGTGGATAGTTCGACCCAAAACCAATGACATCAACGTCATACCGTTAAAAAATGCCGTCACACCCGCGACGGCCACCAAAGATTTGAGGGGAACCAAGTGGGCTGAAGGCGCAATTGCCTGCATGGATTGCGCGGGCAATGACTTGCAGCACGCCGAACAGCACACGGTCATTTTTTCATCCGGTTATGGAAGCGCCGGAGGATTCCTGATCACAGACAAAAATCTATGGCAATCCGCGATTGTGTTCGCGGTCCGCCGTCTGATAGTTCCAACATGGCTCAATGACCGCGACCAGTTCTTGCGACCCACAGCACCACTCACGGATGAGTTCAAGAACGATTGCCTGATCTGGATGCTGTTCAACCGCTCCAATCGCACCGCCAGCGCCAACGGTCTTGAATGGAACGGCAAGCAGTGGTCACTGGTCAACCATTTCATCCCTTTCACCGAAACCGAGGTCGGCGCGCCTGATCGCTTCGAGTCCGACTTCATGGTGCAGTATCTGGCCGACAAAACCTTGTCGCCTGAGGCGCAAGCCGTGCTGGATGCGGGGCGCACACTGTGGCAAATCTACTTTGCCCATACCGATCCGCGTTCCGTACGCGACGAGTACAAGCTCAACCGCCCTGACGTGGGCTGGTACCAGATCCGCAACGCTCTCAAGGCGCGTAATGCCACTGGTGATACGGTGCCAGTGGCCTTTGGCCCGCTGGAGCAGGTCTATCAAGCCCTTACAGAAAAGCTGCAGCCGCAGGTTTTTAGCCTGGGATTCTTACGCTGATTGCTCCTAAAAACATAGCTTCGGGCGCTTATTGGGCAATCGCTGAAAGCCATTCGTTCAATTATTCAAAACCGTTCGGAACGGGCAGACGGTCGTCAAGCTCGATCGGATATACCCCGGGGTATCAAGCCTCGACGGTCTGATTGCGACCCTCTGCCTTGGCGCGGTAGAGCGCGGCGTCGGCACGGGATAGCATGGCGTCCAGGGTCTCCTGGGGCCCGGTCCAGCTGGTGAGGCCGATGCTCACCTGGCAGTCGAGAGGGTGGCCTGAGGCGAGCGTGGCGTGGATGCGCTGGGCCACACCCACGGCCGCAGCCGTGTCTGCGCCCGGCAGAAGCACCAGGAACTCCTCACCCCCGTAGCGCCCCAGCCGGTCGGCACGGCGCAGCACCTGGCGGGTGCGTTCGGCAAAGTGCACCAGTACGGCATCGCCGTGCTGGTGGCCATGCGTGTCGTTCACGGCCTTGAAGTTGTCCAGGTCCAGCATCATGATGGAGGGGCCGTTGCCATAGCGCTGGGCACGCTCCAGTTCATCCTCGCAGCGCTGCAGCAATGCGCGGCGGTTCAGGGCCTGTGTCAGCGAGTCGTAGGTGGCCAGGTGCTCCAGCTCGGTGCGCAAGCGGTCGGTGGCCATCAGCACCGCACCGATCGACAGCATCAGCACCGTGAGCACGTAGGCGCCCACATAGAGGGTCTGGAACACCGAGGCTTCCATCAGGCCACTGCCCGCCTTCCCGGCCACGATGGAGCCGAGCCGGACAGCCAGCACGAGCATGTGCAGCGCCAGCACCACTTCGACCAGCCGCACGGGAAAGTTGCGGCCCCCGTGGCGCAGCATGAAGCGCAGCTGCACGGCATACAGCACGCCCATCAACAGGGTGAAAAACCCCACGCGCGCGGGGTAGTTGGGGGCCCAGTACGTGAGGTAGATGAACACCACGGTGCTGCCCGCCATCACCCAGTTCCAGGTGCGCCAGGTGGGGGGCTGCCCCAGGAACTGCCGTGTACCCATGTAGTAGGTCACGTTGCCCAGCACCAGCAGCTGGTTGGCCAGCACCAGGCCCAGCCAGTCGGGGATGGCGCCGCGCATGCCGAACAGCAAGGTGGAGCCCAGCCAGATCAGGGGCGCTGCCGCCCAGCCGCCCACGCCCCGGATGCTGGGCGGGTAGTGTCGCCGCATGAACAGCAGCACCATGGCCATGACGGCGGACATGAAGCCCCCCAGGGCAATCATGGAACGCGGGTCGAGGTTCGTCATCCAGTGGTGCGGGCTTGGGGGATAAAGGCGTAAAAAAATGTTTCTACGCGGCGCTCAGTATAGCCACGGCCCGCTGCGGCGGAAGGCCTTGGGTGACGCAGGTGTGGGGCGGTGGTTACGGCCAGATTTTCAAGCATTTCTGGCCGCTGGCGCTTTATGGTAAAGCGCTGACAGCTATTAAAAATATAGCTAATGGGCCGAGATCAGGGCGCCGGCGTTTTGGGCCGGTAGTCGCAATACGGGCTCACCGCGCATTCCCAGCAGCGCGGCTTGCGCGCCTGGCACACGTAGCGGCCGTGCAGGATGAGCCAGTGGTGCGAGTCCACGGCGTATTCCGCAGGAACACGCTTCATCAGCTGCATTTCCACCGCCAAAGGGTTCTTGCCGGGCGCCAGGCCGGTGCGGTTGCTCACGCGAAATATGTGGGTGTCCACCGCCATGGTGGGCTGGCCAAAGGCCACGTTCAGCACCACGTTGGCGGTCTTGCGGCCCACGCCGGGCAGGGCTTCCAGTGCTTCGCGGGTGCGGGGCACCACGCCGGCGTGGCTCTCCACCAGAATGCGGCAGGTTTCCATGAGGTGCCGCGCCTTGCTCTTGTACAGGCCGATGGTCTTGATGTAGCCCTCCAGCCGCTCCAGTCCCAGCTCGACAATGGCCTGCGGCGTGCCCGCCACCGGGAACAGCCGGCGCGTGGCCTTGTTCACGCCCACGTCGGTGGCCTGGGCCGACAGCAGCACAGCGGCCAGCAGCTCGAACACCGTGGTGTATTCCAGCTCCGTATTGGGCAGGGGGTTGGCCGCCTTCAGGATGGCAAAAAAGTGTTCAATCTGCGCGGTCTTC
>JAKFXU010000123.1 GCA_021731215.1 Rhodoferax sp. | reverse complement strand
CATCATCATTTTTCCAATCGTTTTAATTTTTCTTCCATCGCCCGAATGCGTTCGCGCAAGCGGTGCAGTTGTTTGAGCGAGGCCGCATTTTTTTCCCAGGCGGCATTTTCGTCAATCGGGAAAAAACCGGTGTAGTGCCCCGGCTTGGGAAGGGAGCGCGTGACGAGGCTGAACGAGGAGATGTGCACGTCGTTGGCTATCTCCAGGTGCCCGAGGATGCCGGCGCTGCCCCCGACGGTGCAGCGCTCGCCAATGGTGGCGCTGCCCGCCACCCCGACACAACCGGCCATGGCCGTGTGTTTTCCGATTCGCACGTTATGGCCGATCTGGATCAGGTTGTCGAGCTTGACGCCATCTTCGATGACGGTGTCTTGCAAGGCGCCACGGTCGATGCAGGTATTGGCGCCAATTTCGACATCGTTGCCAATGCGCACGGCACCCAGTTGTTCAATTTTCTCCCAGGCCCCCGCATTCGGAGCAAAGCCAAAACCATCGGCCCCGATGACGACCCCGGGATGCACCAGGCAACGCTCACCCAGCACACAGTTCTCACCGACGCTGACCCGTGACTTGAGTTCGGTGTCGGCGCCTATGCGGGCGCCGCGCTCAATCACGCACAGGGCGCCGATGCGCGCGCTCGGGTGAACCATGGCTGCTGGATCAATCACCGCGCTCGGGTGCACCAGCGCGCCCGCCGCCGGGCCGAGACTTTTCTTCCAGAGCTGTGTGACGCGCGCGAAATACAGATAGGGTTGGTCGGACACGATGCAGGTGCCGCGCAGCAGCGCCTGGACGCGCATCTCCGGGCTTACGATGACACAAGCCGCCTTGGACGCCGCCAATTGGCTCTGGTACTTGGGCTGGCCGAGAAAACTGAGCTGCTGCGGGTTGGCCGTCTCCAGCGGCGCCAGCCCCTCGATAGGGAGGCCAGCATCACCGTGCAACTCACCGCCGAGTGCTGCAACAATCGAACCTAGATTTAAGCCCACGCTTCACATGCCTTGGGCGCGGCTATTTGCCTGAAACCGAGTTCAGAACCTTGATGACTTTGTCGGTAATGTCATGTTTTGGATTGACGTAAACCGCCTCTTGCAGAATCAGGTCATATTTTTCAGCTTCAGCCACCTGCTTGACGACCTTGTTGGCACGCTCGAGCACCTGCTGCAATTCCTCGTTTTTCCTGGCATTAAGGTCTTCCTGAAACTCCCGGCGCTTGCGCTGAAAGTCGCGGTCCTGATCGACTAGCTGCTTCTGGCGGCTGGCACGCTGCCCCTCCGGCAGGGTCAGCGCTTCACGTTCGAATTTGTCGGCCATCGTTTTCAACGCAGCGCCCTGCTCGACCAGTTCCTTCTCGCGCTTGGAAAATTCCTGTTCGAGCTTGGCCTGTGCCGCCTTGGCGGTACCGGCCTCCTTGAAAATACGGTCGGTACTGACAAAGCCAATCCGGAATTCTTGCGCCTGGACCGGCGCCCAGACCAGCAGGCTCCCGAGCAAAATGCCAGCATAGCAGCGACGTAAAAGATAGTTCATTAGAAAGTCGTTCCAATCTGAAATTGCACGGTTTGTATTTTATCGCCGTCAAATTTTTTGACCGGCTTGGCGAACGCCAGCCGCAAGGGGCCAACCGGCGAGATCCAACTGACACCCACACCGACGGAGGAGCGCAGACTGTTGGCATTGGCATTGGCTGCGTCCGGGCCGCTGACACCGCCCACATCGAAGAAAGCGTACATCCGCAAGGTGCGGTCATTGCCGGCACCGGGAAACGGAGTCAGCAGTTCGGCATTCAAATTGAATTTTCGGTTTCCGCCCTCGACGGTGCCAATTGCATCCCGTGGCCCGAGACTGCCCTGCTCAAAACCCCGCACCGATCCGAGTCCGCCGCCATAGAATTTCTTGAATACCGGGAACGAGCGCTCTCCCACAGCGGCACCCCATCCCACTTCACCATTGAAGGCAGCCGTGAATTGCTTGTTCAGCGGAATGTACTCCTGATACTGGTAGGTCGCCCGCAAATAACGAACGTCACCCGCGAATGACCACTCGGCATTGGCGCGTTGATAGCGACCCGAATTCGGCGCCAGCGCGCTGTCACGCCGATCTCGTCCCCAGCCGACCGTCAACGGCACAGCGGTACTGCCGAAGCCATACTGGTCGACATACGCTTGGTACGAGGCTGGCAGCCCGGTGCCCGGCACGATGCGGGTGTGCTCGACGCCGGCACCGAAATAAACGGTATCGGTCTCGGTAAAGGGCACACCAAAACGCAAACTGCCACCCGTGGTCACCAGCTTGTAATAGTTCTCGTCCTGGTACGGACTGCTGGTCCGGTGGTACAGGTCAATGGTACGCGAGACGCCATCGGCGGTAAAGTAGGGGTCGGTCGTATTGAACACGACGACCCGGTTGAACTTGCTGGTGTTGAGCTGCACGCCCAGTGAGTTGCCCGATCCAAAGGCATTTTCCTGCTTCAGTCCAAACGAAAGTCCGAGCCCTTCACCGCTTGAAAAACCGGCCCCCAGGCTCAGGCTTCCGGTCGGTTTTTCAACCACGTTGATGTTCAGGTCAACCAGATCCGGTGAACCGGGAACTTCCTGGGTCTCGATATCGACCTGACTGAAGTAACCCAGGCGATCGACCCGGTCGCGTGACAGTTTGATCTTGTCGCCGTCATACCAGGAGGCCTCGAACTGGCGGAACTCCCGGCGCACCACCACATCGCGCGTGCGATTATTGCCGGCCACGTTGATTTTGCGGACATAAGCCCGGCGCGACGGATCCGCCTGCAGCACCAGGGCCACACTGTTGTTGGTCCGGTCAATCTCCGGGCGCGCTTGCACCCGCGCAAAAGCAAATCCGAAATTACCGAAATAATCGATGAACGCCTTGGTGGTCTTGGCGACTTCATCGGCATTAAAAGCCTGGCCGGGGCGAATCGTTACCATCGATTTGAATTCGTCGTCCTTGCCCAGAAAGTTCCCCTCCAGCTTGACGCCACTGACGACAAAGCGTTCGCCTTCCGTGATGTTGATGGTGATGGCGATGTCGGTTTTGTTGGGCAAAATCGCGACCTGCGTGGAGTCCACCTTGAACTCCAGATAACCCCGGGTCAGATAATAGGAGCGCAAGGATTCAATATCGGCGTTGAGTTTGGCACGCGAATAGCGATCCGACTTGGTGTACCAGCTCAACCAGCCGCCGGTATCCAGGTCAAACAGGCCCCGCAGCGTCGACTCGCCAAACACCTGGTTGCCGACGATCCGTATTTCGCTGATTTTGGCCGGCGCCCCTTCCACCACCGTGAAGCTCAGATTGACCCGGTTGCGCTCGATCGGGGTGACCGTGGTCACCACCTCCGCCGCGTACAGGCTGCGATTGATGTACTGGCGCTTGAGCTCCTGCTCCGCCCGGTCCAGTTGCGCCTTGTCAAAGGGGCGGCCATCGGCCAGGCCGACATCACGCAAGGCCTTTTTCAGAACGTCCTTGTCAAACTCCTTGGTTCCGACAAATTCGACATCGGCGATGGTGGGCCGCTCCTCGACCACGATCACCAGCACGTCGCCATTGACTTCAATGCGCACGTCCTTGAACAAGCCCAGCGCAAAAAGGGTGCGGATCGCAGCGGACCCCTTTTCGTCGTCATAGACATCCCCGACCCGCACCGGCAGCGACACGAAAACGGTGCCCGGCTCGACGCGCTGCAAACCCTCGATCCGAATATCGCGCACGGTAAAAGGGTTGACGGCCCAGGCCGTATTGACCACGAAAACCAGGGACGCCACGGTTGCAACGGTGCGTAGGCGAAAGCGATTGAATTGCATTTTTAATAGTGAGAAGTCAAGCCGATGTCGATTGTCAACACCAGACAATTAGCCAAATAAGCGGGTGATATCGTTAAAGAGGGCAATCGACATCAGACCCAGCAGGATCGCGACGCCACCCCGCTGCAAGCGCTCCATCCAGGCGTCAGAGACCGATTTCCCCGTGACACCCTCCCAAAGATAATACATCAGGTGACCGCCATCCAGAACCGGCAGCGGAAGCAAGTTCAAAATCCCCAGACTGACGCTGATCAAGGCCAGAAACAGCAGGTACTGGGTCAAGCCCATGTCGGCCGACTTGCCCGCGTAGTCTGCAATCGTCAAAGGACCACTGAGATTTTTGAGCGAAGCCTCGCCAACCAGCATTTTCCCCATCATTTTGAGCGTCAATACCGATACTTCCCAGGTGCGCACCAGTCCCCGCCACAAACCGTCTACAGCCCCGTACCTCACCATCACCAGTTCCGGCACGGCCCCGACATAGGCACCGATTTTCCCGACCATCAACTCGCCCTCCTGGCGCGCTTCGGGCTTGACCGTGACTTCGAGTTCGGTCCCGGCCCGCTCGATTTTCCAGACGGCGGGCACGGCGCTGCCATTGACTAGCGAAGACCGAATCAACTGGCGCAGTTGCTGGCCATCGCGCACCGGCACCGCGGCGACCTGGCGCACCAGGTCACCATCGCGCAAACCCGCTTTATCGGCCGCCGCGCCGGGCGTGACCGCGCCAATGACGGCGCGGCTGAACGGGCCAACGATGCCGATTCTGCGAAACAACCCGGCGTCCGCATCGTCGGCCTGCATGCTGCTGAGTTGCAGCAGCACCTCGCTCCGGCTCGCGTGCGCCGGCCCGCTCACCCACAAGCGCACATCCTGCCGCTCCAGCGCGCCGCGGGTCAGAACCCAGCGCAGCTCATCGAACGATTCGATGTCCTGAAGCTCGTCGCCGTCAAAGCCGGCGCGCTCGACCCGCTCACCGCCGATCAAGCCGGCCCGTTGGGCAAACGTGCCGACCTCGGGGCTGGCCAGAATCGGGGCCGGATGCTGCACACCAGTCCAGTTGACGATGGCATACAACAACACCGCCAGCAGCAAATTGGCGGCCGGGCCCGCCGCCACGATCGCCACCCGCGCGCGCAGGGGCTGGGTGTTGAAAGCCAGATGGCGCTGCGCTGGGGCCACCGGTGCCTCGCGCTCATCGAGCATCTTGACGTAGCCGCCCAGCGGAAAGGCGGCCAGAACAAACTCGGTCGCTGAACCCTTGGGCTGCCAGCGGACCAGGGTCTTGCCAAACCCGATGGAAAACCGCAGTACTCTGACGCCGCAGGCCACCGCCATGCGGTAGTGTCCGTACTCATGCACCGCAATCAACAGTCCGAGGGCGAGCGCAAAGGCAGCAAGGGTCAGCATGGACTGTCCTGTAAAGAGGGGTTAACGGCCGACACGCTGAACCACCTGCTGCGCCGCGGCACGCGAGCGCGCATCAAGCGCCAGCAGATCGTCCAGCGACTGCGGGCTGGCGCTTGCGACCGCCGCCAGCGTTTCCAGGTTGACCACGTGAATCTGGTCAAACCGAATTTGACGCGCCAAAAAGGCCGCGACCGCGATTTCGTTGGCGGCATTCAAGACCGCGGGCGAACCCGGCGTAGCGTTCAACACCGACCACGCCAACTGCAAGCCCGGAAAACGTTGCGCATGCCCGTTCGACTCCAACGACTCGAAAGTCATGTCCGTCATGGCCCTGAAATCGAGCGCGGCGGCACCCGACACCATGCGCTGCGGCCAGGACAGGCCATAGGCAATCGGCCCTCTCATGTCCGGCGTGCCGAGTTGCGCCACCACCGAATTGTCCTTGTACTGCACCATCGAATGGATCACGCTCTGGGGGTGAATCACCACCTCGATCTGCGCTGGACTGACCCCAAACAGGAAGCGCGCCTCGATCACTTCCAGCGCCTTGTTCATCATGGTGGCGGAATCGACCGAGATCTTGCGCCCCATCGCCCAATTGGGGTGGGCGCAGGCCTGCTCGGGCGTCACCTCGCGCAGCGTCTCGGGTGCGCGCTGTCGGAACGGCCCGCCCGAAGCGGTCAGGATGATTTTGTCAATCTGACTCGGCCAGGCGGCAGCGTCAGCGGGCAGCGACTGAAACACGGCGGAGTGC
>JAKFXU010000121.1 GCA_021731215.1 Rhodoferax sp. | reverse complement strand
AAAATAGGGCGTTTGGCAGACTGGTCCGCGGTGCGATACTGGCAGCGGCCCGTTTGAAGGTGCTGTCCCTGTCGCGGCGTTTTTTTTTTGTTACTTGGACACGAGTGACCTCTTTTTCCTCCAATCAGGCGCGTCAGGCGCTGAGTTATCTCGCCTTTGCCGTCGTGGCTTTGGGCAGCCTTGTTTTTTGGGGCTTCGAGCTGCGGCTGTCGATGGCGAGCCACGACGAGCGCCAGGAGGAGGTGCTGGTGGCCCATCAGCAGCGCCAACTCGAACTCAAGGCGGAAGCGCTTCGCCATACCTTTCAAGAGTTGTATCAGACCGCTCGCATGATCTCGCTGCTGCCAGCCATTCGCGAGGCCCAAGGCGGCAACCGGCGCTCGATTCAGGAGGATGTGGTCAAACAGGGCCGTTTTCCCCTGGACGCGCACCGGATGATGCAGCAGATCAACGCCAGCTTGAGCGCCCATGTCCGGACCTCGGAAATCTATTTCGTGATGGACGGCTTTGACCCCGGCCAGGGGGAGGTGCCGTTTTTCATGTACGACGATGCGATCACGGGAGCGCGCGCCAACACCCCGGTGGGCGCCGCCTCGGATGTTCCGCCGCAGAGCGAACAGGAAGAATATGCAGAGATCCGCCGCCAGTTGGCCTGGTTCAGGCAGAACGCGCCCGATTTTATTTACGAGACCTCGCTCAACACCATTCCGGCCTTGATCTCGCCTCGGCTGCTGACCTGTGATAACATCCAGTTTGTCTCGGTACAGCAGGGCGATCCGCGCGACGCATCCGGCTTCGTCTATTCAATCCCGGCGTACCACGCGCGCTCCGGCAAGTTCAAGGGACAGGTGTCGATCATCATTCGTGCCAACGTGTTCGAGGCCAGGCTGCTCGACGTGCCCTTCCTGCCCGTCACGCCAGACGACCAGGTCAGAATGGCGAGCGAAGGCTGGCAGATGCCCCCGCCATCGCCCTTTGTGCTGGTAGAAAAAAGCCAGAAGATCGAAATTTCGGATCGGCGCAATCCGCTGCTGGCGCGTGGACTGGCAGCGGCGCAGCAGGATCGCGCGCTGGGGGGGCGCTGGGCTTCGCTCCCGATCGATCTGTTGAGTTCCGGCCAATGGGCGCTGCACCACTATCTGTCCGAGCCGGAGCTTGAAGCCCTGGTGGGCAGCATCCGCAGCTCCAAGCAGTTGTCGATCGCCGGCCGGGTGCTGTTGCTGCTGGTTCTCAGTTCTTTTCTGGGCTGGGGCTTCTGGCTGATGCGGGGTTCGCGCCGCGAGCTGATCAAGATGGCGCATTACGACGCCTTGACCGATCTGCCCAATCGCCGCTTGTTTTTCGACCGGATGGAAAACGGCATGGCCCGCTCCCTGCGCAACAACACCAAGATGGGTTTGTTCTTTGTCGATCTGGCCGGCCTCAACGCCATCAACGACCGCCATGGCCACCACGGCGGCGACCTGCTGCTAAAAAAGATGGCGAGTCGCCTGCATGAGCATCTGCGCGAAACCGACGGCATTTTCGGCGGCGGGCGCGGCCAGGCGAAGGCCGATCAGGGAGGGTCTTCGGCGCCGCTCAACTTCATGCTGTCACGCCTGGGGGGCGACGAATTCACCATCGTCTGCGAAGACCTGCGCTCGGCGGATGATCTGATCATCGTGGCCGAACGCATCGTCAACAGCGTCAAGCAGCCCTTCACGCTGGGAGACGAAGAGGTGGAGATCGCGCTCAACGTCGGTGCCGCCTTGTTCCCGGACGATGCCAAGGATGCCGAGCGCCTGTTGATGAGCGCCGACAGCGCGATGCATGAATGCAAGGGCACGCACAGCCGTTACGTCTTGTTCAACGGAGAAATGCGCCAGCGCGCCGAACGCCTGCACCTGCTGACCCTGGAGTTGATCATTGCGCGGCAAAAGGGGCAATTCGAGCTCTACTACCAGCCCAAGGCGACGCTGCTCGACGGCCAGGTGGTGTCGATGGAGGCGCTGATCCGCTGGCATCATCCGACGCTCGGCCTGGTCTCGCCGCTCGAGTTCATCCCGATTCTCGAGCGCAACGGCGCCATCGTCGAACTCGGCGAGTGGATTGTGGAACAAGCCTGCCGTGATCTGCATCGTTTGACGCAGGCCGGTTTCCCGGACATCCGCCTGAGCGTGAACGTGTCGGTGCGCCAGCTGAAGCACGGCAACTTCCACGGTTTTTTGAAAACCACGCTGCAAGAGCAGCACATCGAGGCCCAGCGCCTGATTCTGGAAATCACCGAAACCATGGTGATGGAAGACCTGATCAAGGGGCGCGAAGCCTTGCTGGCCCTGAAGGAGATTGGCGTCAGTCTGGCGATCGACGATTTCGGCGCCGGCTACAGTTCGCTCACCTATTTGCAGCATCTGCCGCTGGACAGCCTGAAGATCGACAAGAGTCTGATCGACGGCATGATCAATGAGCGTGCGATTCACGTGGTTGCGTCGGTGATTCGTCTGGCGCAAGGGCTTGCGCTCAAGACCATTGCCGAGGGGATCGAGACCGAGGCGCAGCGGATCCTGATTGGCCAGCTCGGTTGCGACATGATCCAGGGCTACCTGCTGTCGCGTCCGCTGCCGCTGGCGGTCATTATCGACTGGCTCAGGCAACGCCGGCAGCCGGGCTCTGCCATCGACTGAACCGCGCGCAAGCATTGCCGGCGCGCTGCCCCTGCCTCAGGCCTCAGCCCAGGCGAATTCGCAGGTGAAGTGGCGCAGGTACTGGGGCTGTTTGGTGATCTTCACGCCCCGGATGCTGGCGGCCTTTTGCTTGACTTCGGCGATGACTTCGGCGGCGTAGTCGAAGTGCGACTGCGTGTACATGCGCCGCGGAAAGGCGAGGCGCACCAGCTCCATGCTGTGATAGCTCTCGCTGCCGTCGGCCAGGCGCTTGCCGAACATGACGGAGCCGATTTCCACCCCGCGAATGCCGCCTTCCAAGTAGAGCGCATTGCACAGCGCCCAGGCCGGGTAATGCGCCACCGGCATGTCGGGCAGCACGGTGCGGGCGTCGATGTAGACGGCGTGGCCGCCGGTGGGTTTGACGAAGCCGACGCCGGCGGCATCGAGGCGTTCGCCCAGGTATTCGGCGGTGCGCAGGCGGTAGCGCAGGTAGTCTTCCTGCATGCCCTCCTCCAGCCCCACCGCCAGCGCCTCCAGGTCGCGCCCGGCCAAGCCGCCATAGGTCGGAAAGCCTTCGGTCAGGATCAGCACGTTGCGCACGGCGTCCATCCACTCGTCGCTGCGCAGGACGATGAAGCCGCCGATGTTGACCATGCCGTCTTTCTTGGCGCTCATGGTGCAGCCGTCGGCGTAGGAGAACATCTCCTGCACGATGTCGCGGATCGGCGTGTTTTCATAGCCGGGCTCGCGCATCTTGATGAACATGGCGTTCTCCGCGAAGCGGCAGACGTCCATGATGAAGGGCTTGCCGTGCTGCTTGAGCAGGGCGGCGTAGGCCCGGATATTGGCCATGGCCACCGGCTGGCCGCCGCCGGTATTGTTGGTCACGGTGATCATGCCAAACGGAATGCGCGCGCCCTGGCTCTTGAGCAGCGCCTCGACCCGCGCTAGATCGATATTGCCCTTGAACGGGTAGATCAGCGCCGGCTGCAGCCCTTGCGCAATCACCAGATCCACCGCCTCGACGCCGATGTATTCGAGGTTGGCGCGGGTGGTGTCGAAGTGGCTGTTGTTGGGTACCAGATCGCCTTTTTTGCAGACGGCGGTGAATAGCACTTTCTCGGCCGCGCGTCCCTGGTGGGTGGGAACGAAATGCTGCATGCCGGTGATGCCCTGGATCACCGCCTCCAGGCGGTAGAAGCTGCGCGCGCCGGCGTAGCTCTCGTCGCCCTCCATGATGGCGCCCCATTGTTTTGAAGACATGGCGCCGGTGCCGGAATCGGTCAGCCAGTCGATCAGCACGTCTTCGGCGCGCAGCTTGAAGACGTTGAGTTTGGCGGCTTCGAGCAGCTGCTCGCGCTCGGTGCGGGTGGTCATGCGAATGGGCTCGACGCTCTTGATGCGAAAGGGTTCAATCAGTGTTTTTGGCATGGTGCTGCGGTGGAAGTTGCGGAATAGGGCGCGAAGTTATCACCGCCGCAAGCAGCGTGGTGTCGGGTAATTCCAACAGACTGGAAAAATAGCAGCCGGCGCGCGGCGGTGTCACGCCCGCAGCCCGAGTCCAATTCAGGGAACTGGCGTGGCGTTGCCTTGGCGTGCTGCCAGATGCTTGCGGCAACTGGCATTGATCAGGCGCAACTCGGCCAGCGTCTCGTCAATCTGGGCGCGCTTTTGTTCCAGCGCTTGCATGGCGGCGTCGGTGCGGGCTATGACGTAACGCAGTTGTTGCGAGCGGCCCTCGCCATGATCGCCGTACAAGTCAAGGTAGCGTTTGATTTCCGACAGCGGTGAACCGATCGCCTTGGCGCGCAGGATCAGGGTCAGCCGGGCGCGGTCGCGCCGGCTGTAGACACGGGTGCCGTTGACGCGCCGAGGTGCCAGCAGGCCTTTGTCTTCATAAAAGCGCAGCGCGCGCAGCGTGATGCCGAACGCAGCGCACAACTCGCTGATGCCAAACAGCTCGGCGTTGCCTTCGTCGCGATGGGATTCGACAAAAGCCTGCGCGCCGATGTTGGCCGACGCACTGGCCACGCTGACCCGCTGGCTGCGTGCTCGCGCCGGCTTGGCTGGGGCAGGGGTTGACGCCACGCCTGATGACCGGGGAATAAAAATCAGATGACGCGTTGCAGACGCATGGCCACGCTCATGTCACCCGTGACCTTGAGCTTTCCCATCATGAAGCCGGTGCTGGGGTCAAGCTCGCCGGCCAGCAGTGCGTTCAGGTTGGCCAGCGTGATGCCAACGGTGCACTGGGCCTCGCCGTCGTTGTTGCTGACCGTGTTGGGTGTGGACTTGGCGTCAATGTAAATGACACCGTCCGCGCCGCAGTCAAATTTGAGGGTGGCGGCCAGTCCGCTGTCGGTTCCGACTTTGGTGCGAATGGCTGCGGTGCAGGCTTCGAGGTTCATGGTGTTCCTTGTATAAAAAGTGAGCGGCAGATGCAAAGCATGGACTGTGCTCGCATGGTAGCAAGGTTACATAACGTTATCCATATGGGAAGTACCTATACGAAATCAGATTGACGTTAACGTTAGCTAAATGTCTAATGTGGAGTCATCAAGAGGATTACCTGCCATGCCAGTTCTGCGGTCAAAGACCAGTGTCAAATCCGACGCCTTCGAAGCCAATGCGCAACGCATGCGTGAACTGCTGGCCGAGGTTCAGCGGCTGGAGCAACGGGTGATTGCCGAGTCCGAATCCAAGCGCGATAAGTTCGAGGCGCGCGGCCAGTTGCTGCCGCGCGAACGGGTGGCGCGCCTGCTGGACCGGGGTTCGTCCTTTCTTGAGCTCAGCCGCCTGGCCGGGCTCAACATGCATGACGACGATGGCAAAAAATCGGTGCAGGGTGGCGGCTCGATCATGGGCATTGGCGTGGTGGCCGGCAAGCGCTGCCTGATCTCGGCCAATGACAGTGCGGTCAAGGGCGGCACGGTGGCGCCCATGGGGCTGCGCAAGGCCCTGCGTGCGCAGGAGATTGCGCGCGAGAACAAGTTGCCGCTGATCTATCTGGTGGAAAGCGGTGGCGCCAACCTGATGTACCAGAGCGAGATATTCATCGAGGGCGGGCGCAGCTTCGCCAACCAGGCGCGCATGTCGGCGGCGGGCTTGCCGCAGATCGCGGTGGTGCATGGCTCGTCCACCGCCGGCGGCGCCTACCTGCCGGGCCTGTCGGACTATGTGATTCTGGTGCGCGGGCGCTCCAGCATCTTCCTGGCCGGCCCGCCGCTGGTGAAAGCCGCCATTGGCGAGGATTGCACCGAGGAGGAGCTCGGCGGCGCCGAAACCCACGCGCAAGTGACCGGCCTGGGCGAGTACCTGTGCGAGGACGATGCCCATGCCATTGCCA
>JAKFXU010000119.1 GCA_021731215.1 Rhodoferax sp. | reverse complement strand
GTTCAACACCGTTCGGGTTGACACTGAACTGATGGACGGCAGCCAGGGCTCTGGCACCGCGTTTATTTTTTCCTGGGGCAAGCCGGCGCAGACTTTTGTGGTGACCAACCGGCACCTGGTTGAGAACGTGCGCCGTGGCGGCCTGGTGTTTACGCATGGCAAAAATAGGCAACCCTTGATTGGCCAGCGATTTCAACTCAATATCGAGGACTTCAGTCACGCCTGGTTCATGCACCCCGACCCTGAGGTCGACATCGCCGTGGTGCCGATGCGGCCCCTGGAGCAAGCGGCCCGAGACCAAGGGGTGGAGCTTTATTACCACAGCGTTGATGCCCAAATGTTTCCGGATGCAGCGGCGTTGCGGGCCTTTGATGCGCTTGAGGAGGTGCTGTTCATTGGCTATCCAAGCGGGGTCTGGGACCAGCTCAATCTGATGCCGATCATGCGCCGGGGAACGACTGCAACACCGATGGCGCTTGATTTTGAGGGGCGCCAGGAGTTTTTGATTGATGCCGCGGTGTACCCCGGCTCCAGCGGGAGCCCGGTTTTCATTTACCAGCCCCAGGGCCTGCGGCCGTCTTTGCCCGGCGACCGAAAATTATTTTTTGTCGGTGTGGTGGCGGCGGTTTTTTACCGGGAGGAGGCCAATCAACTGGTGCCGGCCCCCGTGCCAGCCAACAACCAGCCTTGGGTGATGGGCTCCGAGATGATCGACCTGGGCCTGGTCATCAAGGCGGCCGCGGTCATCAGCGCCATCGAAGCCTATCTTTGGCACGCGCCGTCCCCGTCTAGCAACAGGAGTTCAATATGAACATTACTTACATCGGTTCCGAACTGGACGAAAACTTTGGCATGACCATGCTGGCCCGCACCGTGCGGGACGCCTGGGTCTTCGGCCTGCTGCCCGAGGGCGAGACCTGCGTTGGCCACTCTTCCGGTCAAATGCAGGTGTTGCTGGGCCAGGTGGCGCAGGCCTGGGAGCCCTACGGCCATTTGCCCAGTCAGCTTGCGCCCGAGCTGGCCGAGCGCCACGGCCGCATACACGGGGCCGCCATTGTTGCGGCCCGCGCCCGTGGCTGGGACCCTGAGCTTGGCGATGACGACTGAAAGGGGGAGCAGCCTGACGCGCGCGCTCGGGCCTATCCATCCAGACGCAAGAAGCGACCGTACTTCTCAGCCAGGTACTGTTCGGCCCGTTCCAGCATGAAGTAGCGAAACGCTTCAGCCGCGGGCGACAGCAGCTTGGACAGGGTGTGCACCACGTTCCAGGCGCGCACGATCGGCGTGCCTTCAACATCGAGTACCGCAATCAGTTGATGCTCCAGCTCCAGGCCCATGGTGTGGAGCGAGAGAAAGCTCAGGCCCATGCCGGCCATCACCGACTGCTTGATGGTTTCGTTGCTGGCCATCTCCATCATCACGCGGGGCTCCATGCGTGAGCGCTCGAAGAATTTTTCCATCGCTGCGCGTGTGCCGGAGCCGCGTTCGCGCACGATGAAGCCGTACGCTTGCATCGCTTCGAGGGTGGGGTGATCGAACTTGAGCAGCGGGTGGTCGGTCGGTGCCACGAATACGTGCGGGTGGGCGGCAAAGGGCTCGGCCCGGGTCGCCAGTTCGGTCGGCGGACGGCCCATGATGGCGATATCCACCTCGTTGCCCTGCAGCATCTTGACGAGTTGCTCGCGGTTGCTCACGGCGAGCTTGATCTCGATGCCCTCATGTTCGCGCTGAAACTCCGCCAGCAGCCGCGGCAAGAAGTACTTGGCCGTGCTGACCATGCCAATCGTCAACGTACCGACCTCCAGCCGTTGTAGCCGGGCGGCGGCGTCTTCGGCATCCTTCAGGGTGGCGAGCACCTTGCGGGCATAGACCAGCATGTATTCGCCGACGGTGGTGAGGGCCACTTGGCGCCCGTTGCGCTCGAACAGCGGCAAGCCCACGTGCTTCTCCAACTCCTTGATTTGCATGGTGACTGCGGGTGGGGTGAGGTGCAGGGTTTCTGCGGCACGGGCGAAGCTCAGATGGCGTGCCACTTCGGTGAAAACCTTGAGCTGGCGAAAGGTGGCATTTTTCATTAAGGTTTTGCTTAACTTATATGAAATTAAATGTGAATTTACCTTATTCTAAGGGCTGCTTATAGTTCGAATGCAAGCCGAGGCATCGCCGGGTTTTTGGTATTGCACAAGCCCGAATCGGCAACCGGTGCCATTAGGGTTTCGGTTCGTAAACGACTTTCAACTTCAAAGGTGACCCCCATGCTGCGCGCCCTGATTTTTGATGTGGATGGCACTTTGGCCGACACCGAATCGGCGCATTGCGCGGCGTTCAACCAGGCCTTCGCCGAGTTTGGCCTGGACTGGCATTGGGATGAAGCGCTGTACACCGAACTGCTCAACATCTCAGGCGGCAAGGAGCGCCTGCTGCACTACTGGAAAACCACCCGACCCGACGTGCGCGAGCTTGACGCGATGGCGCTGCAAGACACGGTGGCGCGCCTGCACGAGCTTAAAACTGCGGCCTACGAACGCGCGGTGCAGGACGGTGCGGTGCAGTTGCGCCCCGGCGTGCTGCGGCTGATTGAATCGGCTTACCAGGATGGGCTGCGGTTGGCCATCGCCACCACCACCTCGCCGGTCAATATTGCGGCCTTGCTGCGCACCGCCATCGGCCCGGATTGGGCGCATTACTTTATGGTGATCGAGGACGCCTCTACCGCGCAGCGCAAAAAGCCCGATCCTCAGGTCTACCGGCAAACGCTCGAACGCTTGCAACTGCCGGCCTCTGCCTGCCTGGCGATTGAAGACTCGGCCAACGGCCTGCAGGCCGCCACCGGGGCGGGGCTGGCGACCGTCATTACACCCAATAGCTTCACCGCGCACCATGACTTCAGCGGCGCGCTGCGCGTGCTGCCGACCTTGCGAGACACCGGCATCGCCGATTTGCGGGCTTGGCATGCACAGGCGGCTGCGCCGCGGCCCGGCGCCCACAGCTGACTCGTTTCTCAGGAATACTCCATGAACATCCCCCTGCGCATTGCCCCATCCATCCTGTCAGCCGACTTCGCCCGCCTGGGTGAAGAAGTGCGCGCCATCGAGGCCGCCGGTGCTGATCTGGTGCACTTTGACGTGATGGACAACCACTACGTGCCCAACCTCACCATCGGGCCGCTGGTGTGCGAGGCGATTCGCCCGCACGTGCGGATTCCGATCGACGTGCACCTGATGGTGGAGCCGGTCGATGCGCTGATTCCCTTGTTCGCCAAGGCCGGCGCCAACATCATCACCTTCCACCCGGAAGCCTCCAAACATGTGGACCGCACCCTGCAACTGATTCGCGAGCACGGCTGTAAGGCCGGGCTGGTGCTGAACCCGGCCACTTCGATTGAATGGCTGGACCATGTGATGGACAAGCTCGACATGATCCTGCTGATGAGCGTCAACCCCGGCTTTGGCGGGCAAAAGTTCATTCCCGCCACGCTGGGCAAGTTGCGCAGCGTGCGCCAGCGCATCGAGGACCATCAGGCCAGCGGCGGCCAGCCGATCTGGCTGGAAGTCGATGGTGGCGTGAAAACCGACAACATCGCCGACATCGTGCGCGCCGGGGCCGACACCTGTGTCGCCGGCAGCGCCGTGTTTGGCGCGCCGGACGCCGACGGCGGCTACCACGGCGTGCTGCGTGAACTGCGCCGCCAAGCCGGCGCGCACTGAGCGCCCGAATGACAGAACTCTGAAAGAACCACCATGCTTTTGACCCAACGCTCGACCTTGACGCAATTTCTGATCGAGGAGCGCCGCCGCTTCCCGGCCTCCGGGGGCGACTTCAACGCCCTCATTCTGGACGTCGCACTGGCCTGCAAGGGCATTGCCCGCGCCGTGGCCTATGGCGAACTCGGCGGCGTGATGGGCAATTACGCGGCCGAGGACGGCGGCTCGGTCAACGTGCAGGGCGAGACCCAGAAAAAGCTCGACGTGGTGAGCAACGACGTTTTCATGCAGCGCACCGAATGGTCGGGCCACTTGGCGGGCATGGCTTCGGAAGAGATGGAGTTGCCCTATCAGATCCCGGCCCAGTACCCGCGCGGCAAGTACCTGCTGGTGTTCGACCCGCTGGACGGCTCCAGCAACATCGACGTCAACGTGTCGGTCGGCAGCATTTTCTCCATTCTGCGCGCACCGCAGGCGGTGATCGACAGCGGCCGCGACGTGGTCGAGGCCGACTTTTTGCAGCCTGGCGCAAGCCAGATGGCCGCCGGCTACGCACTGTATGGCCCCACCACCATGCTGATCCTGTCGGTCGGCAATGGCGTGGCCGGTTTCACGCTCGACCCGAACCTGGGCGAGTTCATGCTCACGCACCCGAACATGCGGATTCCGCAAGATACCCATGAGTTCGCCATCAATGCCTCCAACAGCCGCTTTTGGGAGGCCCCGGTCAAACGCTATGTGGATGAATGCCTGGCCGGCAAGACCGGGCCGCGGGCCAAGGACTTCAACATGCGCTGGATCGCCTCCATGGTGGCCGAGGCGCACCGCATCCTGATGCGCGGCGGTGTCTTCTTGTACCCGCGCGACAGCAAAGACGCGTCCAAGCCGGGCCGTCTGCGCCTGCTGTACGAGGCCAACCCGGTGGGCTTCCTGATGGAGCAGGCCGGCGGGCGCGCCAGTACCGGTGAAAAGCCCATGCTGGGCGTGCAGCCGAGCTCGCTGCACCAGCGCATTGGCCTGGTGTTCGGCTCCAAAAACGAGGTCGAGCGCATCGAGCGCTACCACGCCGAGCCCGCGCCCCAAGAATCAGTGGAGCCCCTGTTTTCTCCACGCAGCCTGTTCCGGGACTGACGTGCGATTGACTCAATCGCTGCCAGCGCACGACCCACCATGCACGAGGGCGAAGCGTCTTCGTGCTACGAATTCTTAACTTAGGGAGACACCCCCAT
This sequence comes from Rhodoferax sp., assembly GCA_021731215.1. GTDB lineage: Bacteria > Pseudomonadota > Gammaproteobacteria > Burkholderiales > Burkholderiaceae_C > Rhodoferax. The sequence continues at coordinate 1,081 of JAKFXU010000119.1, read as the reverse complement.
GTCTGAACGCCACCCCATCATTGCCATCACCGGCTCCAGCGGTGCCGGCACCACCTCGGTCACGCGCAGCTTCGAGACCATCTTCCGGCGCGAGAGCGTGAACGCCGCCATCATCGAGGGCGACAGCTTTCACCGCTACGACCGCAAGGAAATGAAAGCCAAGGCGGCCGAGGCCGAGGCGGCCGGCAACAATAACTTCAGCCATTTTGGACCGGATAACAACCTGTTTGCCGAGCTGGCCGAGCTGTTCCGCGCCTATGCCCAGACCGGCACCGGCAAGCGCCGCAAATACCTGCACGACCTTGAGGAAGCCGCGCCCTACCAGCAGCAGCCCGGCACCTTTACCCCCTGGGAAGATGTGCCGGCCAACACCGACCTGCTGTTCTACGAAGGCCTGCACGGCGCGGTGGTGACACCCGAGGTCAATATCGCCCAGCACCCGGACCTGCTGATCGGCGTGGTGCCGGTCATCAACCTGGAGTGGATCCAGAAGCTCTGGCGCGACAAGTCCAAGCGCGGCTACAGCACCGAGGCGGTGACCGACACCATCCTGCGCCGCATGCCCGACTACGTGAACTACATCTGCCCGCAGTTCGTGCATACGCATGTGAACTTCCAGCGCGTGCCCACGGTGGACACCTCCAACCCCTTCATCGCCAAGGAGATTCCCACGCCCGACGAGAGCATGGTGGTGATCCGCTTTGCCAACCCCAAGGGCATCGACTTTCAGTACCTGCGCAACATGATCGACGCCAGCTTCATGAGCCGCGCCAACACCATCGTGGTGCCCGGCGGCAAGATGGAACTGGCCATGCAACTGATCTTCACGCCCTTTATCTGGCGCATGATGGAACGCAAGAAAAGGGCTTCCTGACATGAACATCACGCCTGCACCTGAACTCTCACGCCAGATGGCCAACGCCATCCGCATGCTCGCCGTTGATGCGGTCGAACAAGCCAAGTCCGGCCACCCCGGCGCCCCGATGGGCATGGCCGACATGGCCGAGGTGCTGTGGCACCGCCACCTCAAGCACAACCCGGCCAACCCCCATTGGCCGGACCGCGACCGCTTTGTGCTCTC
>JAKFXU010000275.1 GCA_021731215.1 Rhodoferax sp. | reverse complement strand
CGCTGGGGCCAATTTTCGCTCTCGACGACCAAAGCCCGACAGGCTCCTGGCGGCAGAGCAAAAATACTTGACCCTGCTGCTAGGACACAATATACCCTGTTTTTGTGACAAATTGGCTTCAAGCACCCCCGTCAACAGCGTTTTCTGCTATCAAAAAGATACCAATCGAATGAAGGTTTTTCGCGGCTTCCACCATCCCGGCCTCATTCCCGCCTGCGCGCTGACGATCGGCAACTTTGACGGCGTGCACCGCGGCCACCAGGCCATGCTGGCGCTGCTGCGCAGCGAGGCCCAGCAGCGCGATGTGCCCAGTTGCGCCCTGACGTTTGAGCCGCACCCGCGCGACTATTTTGCCGCCGTCACCCATAAGCCGGAACTGGCGCCGGCGCGCATCGGCACCCTGCGCGACAAACTGACCGACCTGGCCCAGTGCGGGGTGGACCAGACCGTGGTGATGCCCTTCGACGCGCGCCTGGCAGCGCTGTCGCCGCAGGCCTTCATCGACGAGGTGCTGGTGCGCGGCCTGGGGGCGAAATATGTGCTGGTCGGCGATGATTTCCGTTTTGGCGCCAAGCGCGCCGGCGACTACAGTCTGCTGGACGACGCCGGCATGGCGCAAGGCTTTGACGTGGCGCGCATGAACAGCTACGAAGTGCATGGCCTGCGGGTGTCGAGCTCGGCCGTGCGCGAGGCCCTGGCGCAGGGCCGCATGGATGACGCGGCGCGGCTGTTGGGGCGGCCCTACCGCATTTCGGGGCACGTGGTGCATGGCCGCAAGCTCGGGCGCGCGCTCGGTTTCAGAACGCTCAACCTGCGCTTTGCCCACTGGAATCCGGCCGCCAGCGGCATCTTCGTGGTGCTGGTGCATGGCTTGACGGACACCCCGCTGGCCGGCGTTGCGAACCTGGGCATTCGTCCGTCGCTGCACCCGCTTGACGTGAACGGCGGACGGGTGCTGCTGGAGACCCATTGCCTGGACTGGCCCGCGCGCCTCGGGCCTGAGGGGGCCTACGGTAAAATCATCCGGGTAGAACTCCTCCACAAACTGCACGACGAGCTGAAGTACGACGGGCTGGACGCCCTCACCGCCGGCATCGCCCAGGATTGCCTGGACGCGCGTGCGTACTTTGCCACCCAGCGCCACCATGACCAATAAACCCACGCCTGCCAGCGAGGCCGTCGGCAAGACCGATTACCGCGCCACCCTCAACCTGCCCGACACCCCGTTTCCGATGCGCGGCGATCTGCCCAAGCGCGAGCCGCTCTGGGTCAAGGACTGGGAAGACCAAGGCATCTACCAGAAACTGCGCGCGGCACGCCAGGGCGCGCCCAAATTTGTGCTGCACGACGGCCCGCCCTACGCCAATGGCCAGATTCACATGGGGCATGCCCTCAACAAGATCCTCAAGGACATGATCGTCAAGGCGCGCCAGCTCAAAGGCCTGGACGCCGCCTATATTCCGGGCTGGGACTGCCACGGCCTGCCGATCGAGAACGCGATCGAGAAGAAGTTTGGCCGCAAGCTGGCGCGCGACGACATGCAGGCCAAAAGCCGCGCCTTTGCCACCGAGCAGATCGACATCCAGCGCGTCGATTTCAAGCGCCTGGGCGTACTGGGCGACTGGGACCACCCCTATCGCACCATGGATTTCAAGAACGAGGCGGAGGAAATCCGGGCCTTCAAGCGCGTGGTGGAACGCGGCTTTGTGTACCGCGGCTTGAAACCGGTGTACTGGTGTTTTGACTGCGGCTCCTCGCTGGCCGAGTTTGAAATTGAATACGCCGACAAGAAGTCGCAAACGCTGGATGTGGGTTTCGAATGCGCCGAGCCGGCCAAACTGGCGGCTGCCTTCGGTCTGAGCACGATCGACCAAGACGCCTTCGCCGTCATCTGGACCACCACCGCCTGGACCATTCCGGCCAACCAGGCGCTCAACCTCAACCCCGAACTGATTTACGCGCTGGTCGACACCGAGCGCGGCCTGCTGCTGCTGGCCGAGAGCCTGGTCGAGAAGTGCCTGGAGCGCTACCAGCTCAGCGGCACGGTGCTCGCCACCACGGCCGGCAAAAACCTGGCCGGCATCAACTTCAAGCATCCATTGGCCCATGTGGATGCCGGCTATGACCGCTTGAGCCCGATCTACCTGGCCGACTACGCCACCGCCGAGGACGGCACCGGCCTGGTGCACTCCTCGCCGGCCTACGGCGTGGAGGATTTCAACAGTTGCGTCGCGCACGGCATGAAGTACGACGACATCCTGAACCCGGTGCAGGGCAACGGTGCCTATGCACCTGATTTCCCCTTGTTTGGCGGGCAGCACATCTGGAAAGCCTGCCCGGTCATCATCGAGGCGCTGCGCAGCGCCAATCGCCTGTTTGCCAGCTCCGAAATCACGCACAGCTACCCGCATTGCTGGCGCCACAAGACGCCGGTGATCTACCGCGCCGCCGCCCAGTGGTTTATCCGCATGGACGAGGGCGAGGGCGTGTTCACCCAGGACAAGGCGCCCAAGACGCTGCGCCAGACCGCGCTCGACGCGATCGAGGCCACCGCGTTTTACCCGGAGAACGGCAAGACCCGGCTGCGCGACATGATTGCCGGCCGGCCCGACTGGTGTATCAGCCGCCAGCGCAGTTGGGGCGTGCCGCTGCCCTTCTTCCTGCACCAGGACAGCGGCGAGCTGCACCCGCGCACGCTGGAGATTCTGGACCTCGCCGCCGACATGGTGGAGCAAGGCGGCATCGAGGCCTGGAGCAAGGCCACGACCGAGTCCATCCTGGCCCGTGTTGGCTGCGGGGCGGACGCCGAGCACTACAGCAAGAGCAGCGACATTCTGGAAGTCTGGTTTGACTCCGGCACCACGCACACCACGGTGCTTAAGGGCTCGCACCCCGGCAGCGGCCATCAAGAAGGCCCGGAAGCCGACCTGTACCTGGAAGGCCACGACCAGCACCGCGGCTGGTTCCACTCTTCGCTGTTGACGGCCTGTGCCATGTACGGCCGCGCGCCCTACAAAGGCATCTTGACCCATGGTTTCACGGTCGACAGCAAGGGCCACAAGATGAGCAAGAGCCTGGGCAATGGCGTCGATCCGCAGGAGACCTCGAAGAAGCTCGGCGCCGAGATCATCCGCCTGTGGGTGGCCGCCAGCGACTATTCGGGCGACGTCGCCGGCGACGACAAAATTCTGGCGCGCGTGGTCGACACCTACCGCCGCATCCGCAACACGCTCAAGTTCCTGCTGGCCAACGTCAGCGACTTTGACCCGGCCACGGACGCGCTGGCGCTGAACCAGTTGCTGGAGATTGACCGCTACGCCCTGAGCCGCGCCGCGCAGTTGCAGGCCGACATCCTGGCGCATTACGAGGTCTATGAATTCCACCCGGTGGTGGCCAAGCTGCAGATCTACTGTTCGGAAGACCTGGGCTCCTTCTACCTCGACATTCTGAAAGACCGGCTCTACACCACGGCGCCCAAGTCGCTGGCGCGGCGCAGCGCCCAGACCGCGCTGTGGCAGATCACGCAGGCCATGCTGCGCTGGATGGCGCCGTTCCTGAGCTTTACCGCCGAAGAAGCCTGGGCGGTGCTGGGGGCGGCCGGCAAGACACCGGCTGGCACGAAAGAATCGATCTTCCTGGACACCTTCTGGCAGTTCCTCCCTCTCCCTCTGGGAGAGGGCCGGGGTGAGGGCTCCTTGCTGGCCAAGTGGACCCGCATCCGCGAGATCCGCGATGCGGCGAACAAGGAGATCGAGGCCCTGCGCGCCGCGGGCCAGGTCGGCTCGTCGCTGCAGGCCAAGGTGACGCTCACGCTCGGCGCGCAGGACTATGCCCTGCTGGCCAGTCTGGGTGACGACCTGAAGTTTGTTTTCATAACATCGACGCTTGAATTAATCGCTGGCGATGCTTTATCCATCCGGGCCAGCGCCTCGACTGACGTTAAATGCGAGCGCTGCTGGCATTACCGCGATGACATCGGCCATGACCCGGCGCACCCGACCCTCTGCGGCCGCTGCACCAGCAACCTGTTTGGCGCGGGTGAAAACCGGAGGATCGCCTGATGGCGCGTAATCACTTTTTTCGCTCCAGTTCCAGCGGCATGCTGCCCTGGCTGGGCCTGTCGCTCATCATTCTGATCGCTGACCAGTTCACCAAGGTACTGATCCTGGGCTACTACCAGTTGGGCGACAGCACTCGGGTCACCGACTTCTTCAATGTGGTTCGATGGCACAACACCGGCGCGGCGTTCTCGTTTCTGGCCGGCGCCTCGGGCTGGCAACGCTGGTTCTTCACCGGCATCGGCCTGCTGGCGGCCACGGTGATTGTGTGGATGCTCAAGTCACACGCCGGGCAGAAACTGTTTGCTTTTGCACTGGCCTGCATTCTGGGCGGCGCCGTCGGCAATGTGATCGACCGCGTCCTGTACGGCTATGTGGTCGATTTTCTGGACTTCCACTGGGGCGGCTGGCATTTCCCTGCCTTCAATATTGCCGATAGCGCGATCAGCATTGGCGCGGTCTGCCTGATTCTGGACGAACTGCTGCGCGTGCGGCGCAGCCGCTAGAGTGTGGCCCCCACGCTTGTCACTTCGTGTACGGCGCTGCCCCCCGAGGGGGCGTGCCTTGCTTGGGGCGGCCCGGCGCGGCGGCTGGCCCCCACGCTTGTCACTTCGTGTACGGCGCTGCCCCCCGAGGGGGCGTGCCTTGCTTGGGGCGGCCCGGCGCGGCGGCGCGCCAGCGTAAGGAAGGAACTGTCTTGACGCACCTGCTGAACCTGTTGGCCGCCATTGCCCTGCTGGTGTGGGGCACGCACCTGGTGCGCACCGGCATCCTGCGGGTCTTGGGTGCCAACTTGCGCAACATTCTGGCCAAGAGCGTCAGCAACCGCTTCACCGCCACGGTGGCCGGTATTGGCGTCACGGCGCTGGTTCAGTCCAGCACCGCCACCGCGCTGATCGTGGCCTCCTTTGTCGGCCAGGGCCTGATGTCGCTGCCTTCGGCCCTGGTCGTGATGCTGGGGGCCGACATTGGCACCAGCCTGATGGCGGTGGTGTTTTCACGCGATCTGTCCTGGCTGTCGCCGCTGTTCATTTTGGTCGGTGTGGTGCTGTTTATTGCGCGCCAGTCCACCACCGTCGGCCGAGTCGGGCGCATTCTGATTGGCCTGGGGCTGATGTTGCTGGCGCTGGGGCTGGTCAGGGAGTCGGCCACTGTGCTGACACAGGCGCCGGCCGTCAAAGCCCTGCTGGCCTCCCTGAGCAGTGACTTGCTGCTGGAGATCACGGTCGGTGCCATGCTGTCGGTGCTGTCCTATTCGAGCCTGGCCATTGTGCTGCTCACCGCCACCCTGGCCAGCACCCAGGTGATACCGGTGGACGTGGCGCTGGGTCTGGTGCTGGGCGCCAACCTGGGCAGCGGCCTGCTAGCGGTGCTGAGCACCCTCAACGCCAGCGTGCAAGCGCGCCAGGTGCCCTTGGGCAACCTGGTGTTCAAGCTGCTGGGCGTTGCCATCGTGGCCCCCATGGTCAGTCTCTGGTTGCAGCATGTGCACCCGCTGTTGGGCGATGTCGCCACCGTCGTGGTGCTGTTTCATTTGGGTTTCAACCTGCTGGTGGGCCTGTTCTTCATCGGCTTGACGCCAGTGGTGGCGCGCTGGGTTGAATACGCGCTGGCCAAACCGCAAAGGAATACGGTTGCGGGGCGCCAGCGCCACCTCGACGCCTCGGCGCTGGCGACCCCGTCGGTAGCGATCTCGTGCGCCGTGCGCGAGGCCATGCACCAGGCCGACGTGGTGGAAACCATGCTGCTGGGCGTGCTGGAGGTGATCAACAACAACGACCGCGCGCTGGCCCAGGAACTGCAAACCATGGACAACACGGTGGACGAGCTGTACACCGACATCAAGTACTACCTGACCAAGATTTCGCGCCAGGATCTGAGCGAGCATGAGGGGCGGCGCTGGGCCGACATCATCAGCTTCACCATCAACATGGAGCAGATCGGCGACATCCTGGAGC
>JAKFXU010000274.1 GCA_021731215.1 Rhodoferax sp. | reverse complement strand
AGCCACAGTAACCCAAACAGCGCGGTTCCTTTTCCGCTATACCCCAAGAAGCTCCCGCAGGCGCGGCAAGTGGCCCCGACTGACCGGGATTTTGCCCTCTACGTTGCCGGCCATGATGATGACAAATTGCTCGTCTTCGCGCACGACCGCTGTGGCGTGGGCGATGTTGATGATGTAACTGCGGTGTACACGCTGGAACTGCTCTGGTGGCAAGCGCGACTCCAACTGGCTCAACGACATATTGCAGAAATACTGCACTCCTGCCGAACTGACCTGGGTGTAATGACCTTCGGCGCGCAGCGATGCCACATTTTCGATGTCCAGCAGGGCGATGCGACCGTGCATGGATACCGGTATTTTCAAAAGTTTCCGAACCGCAGCCGTTTCTTCTTGCGTCTGACCTTGTTGCGACGGGGACGAGGTTAACTCGGTGATGTCATACAGTATCAGGCAATACCCGCTGATACCATTGGCATCGTGAAGCTGGGAGATGCGCAGTTGCAAAATCATGTCGGGCACATTGATCAGCATCGAGGCATAGCCAGAGGTTTTCTCGCTGCGCGATTGCTGCAATAGCCATTCTATTTTGCTGCGTGAACTTTCGTTGTGCATCGACTGAATGGTCTTGCCCAGATTTTCCCGCAGACGCTCACCCCCCAGGATTGCGCTTGCCGTTTCACTGAAACTGGTCACCCGGCAATCGCAGTCCATCATCACCAAGCCAATCGGTAGGCGATTCAAAATGTACTGTTGCTGGGACATACGGGTGCTTATTCTCTTTTCTTAACAGGCCGTCTCACGGCCCCAAGAAATCATACCTCCATTCACGCAGCGCCTCGGTCGCTGGTGAAATTGTTGCCACCAACCCCAAATGGCTGTCATAGAATTTTCATAGCTACATGACCAGATTCCCAGCCCGTACCAGGTTCTAAAAAACGCAAGGAATGTACTTGTAAGAGGATGACACTTGGATAAATCTATTTTCACATTCATAGAGAAATGCGTTGCCTGCAAAGGCTGCGAGATCGCCTGCGCCGTCGAGCACTCGCAGAGCAAAACATTGGCCGGTGCGATGGCTGAAAATCCGCGGCCCCGGCCACGGGTACATGTCGAGAAAGTCGGTGTAAACAGCTATCCGGCTCGCTGCCTGCATTGCGAAGAGGCCGCCTGCATCGCTGCTTGCCCAATGGGTGCGATGTCGCGCAACCCCACCACCAACGCCGTCTATGTCAACGAAGACAAGTGCGTCGGCTGCTGGATGTGCGTCATGGTCTGTCCCTTCGGCGGCGTTAGCGCCGACCCCCTGGCCAAGAAGGCTCTCAAATGCGACCGTTGTCCTGAACGGACGGCGCGCGGCGAAGACCCGGCTTGCGTTGCCGCCTGCCCGACGCGCGCCATGCTGTACGCCACCCCGGAAGAACTGGCCGCCCACCGGCGTCAAGCCACGGCCAGGAGCGCAGCCGGCATGCCGGCTACCGCTCATACGTCCGGTCATGTCGATTTATGGAGAAGCCTGAAAGAAGGAGCCTAAGATGAATAACGTTATTACACCCGCCACCGAAAAACAACTATTGGAAATTGCCCGCGGCAAGGGTCTGGAAACCGGCCGTGACCGGCTCGCTGCGATGAAGCCGCAATGCGGTTTCGGTGAGATGGGCACCTGCTGCCGCATCTGCTACATGGGCCCGTGCCGCATCGACCCCTTTGGCGACGGTCCGAAGAAAGGCGTCTGCGGCCTGTCGCCCGACACCATGGTGGCGCGCAACCTGCTGCGTGAAGCCATCGGCGGCGCCTCCTCCCACGTCGGTCATGCCCGCCACCTTCTGCTCACCCTGCGCGATGCGCTCGACGGCATTGCGCCTTACGAAATTCGGGGTGAAGAGCGGGTGTTCTCGCTGGCCAAGGTTTTCGGTCTGACGGTCGAAGGCCGCAGCGCCAAGGAAGTGTGCCGCGAACTGGTGGATATCGCCCTGGAGGATTTTGGCCGCCAGGACAACCAGCCCAACAACTGGCTCTCCAAGCGCGCCCCGGTCATGGAGAAGGCCATGTGGGACAAGCTCGGTCTCACCTACTCCAACCCGCACAACGAGATCGAGACGGCGATGCACGCCACCTCGATGGGCAACGATGCCGACCCTGTCACTTTGCTGCTGCGCATGCTGAAAATCGGCCTGGTCGACGGCTGGAGCGGGCTGGCGCTGTGCACCGACATTCAGGACATGCTGTTTGGCACGCCGCAGGTGACCACGCTCGAATCCAACGTCGGTGTGCTGGAGGCCAACAGCGTCAACATCGCGGTGCATGGCCACAACCCGGTGCTCTCCGAGAAAATCATGGAGTGGGCCGGCAAGATGGACAAGGAAGCGGTGGCTGCCGGCGCCGAGCGCATCAACCTGGTGGGCGTCTGCTGCACCGGCAACGAACTGGGCATGCGCCACGGCGTGCCGCTGGCCGGGCACAATGCGCAGTCCGAGCTGATCCTGGTCACCGGCGCGGTCGATTGCATGGTGGTCGATATCCAATGCATCTGGCCATCGCTGCCGCAACTAGCCAAGTGCTTCGACACCGCCTTCATCACCACCGACGAGATGGTGCATATTCCGGGTGCGCGCCACATCGAGTTCGAGCCGCAGCACGCCAACGAGGGCGCCCAGGAAATCGTCCGCGCCGGCATTGAGGCTTTCGTCAAGCGCAAGGGCAAGAAGGTCGATATTCCCCAGCTCAAGAACTCGGCCGTGGTCGGGCTCTCGCTCGAGGCCATCGTCGGCATTCTGTCCAAGGTCGATGCGGCTGATCCCCTCAAGCCGGTGATCGACAACGTCGTCAATGGCAACATCCTCGGCTTTGCCGGCATCGTCGGCTGCGCCAGTATCAAATTCCGCGACGCGGCCATGACCGAGGAAATGATCAAGGAACTGCTGGCGCAGAACGTGCTGGTGGTGACCACCGGCTGCATCGCCCACATTTGCGCCCAGGACGGACTACTGACGCCCGAGGCAACCAACAAGTACTGCGGTGACGGCCTCAAGGCGGTGCTCACCGCGCTGGGGCAGGCCGCCGGTCTGGGCGGACCGCTGCCACCGGTCTGGCACATGGGCTCCTGCGTCGACAATTCGCGCATCGTCGACCTGCTTGGCGCGATCGCCGCGAAGCTCGGCGTGAAAATCAGCCAGTTGCCCGCGGTCGGCTCGGCCCCGGAGCTGGTTCAGGAGAAGGCCATTTCCATCGGCGCCTCCTTCCTCGCCCTGGGCACACCGTTGCATGTCGCTCCGGCGCCGCGCATCCTGGGCAGCCAGATGGTGACCCAGATACTGACCGAAGAGCTGGTCAACATCACCGGCTCCAAGGTGTTCGTCGAGTGCGATCCGAAGAAAGCCGCGGCCGCTGTGGTGGCGATCATCAAGGAAAAACGTGCCGGCCTCGGTCTCTGAGGCGGTCAACGAGGGTTCTGCGATGAAAATCGTCATCATTGGCAATGGTCCGGCGGCCATCAGCGCCGCTGAGACCGCGCGCGGGCTGGACGGGGCGTGCGAGATCGTCATGATCTCGAAGGAAACGGTGCCGTTTTATTCGCCCTGTCCGCTGGCAGAGTACGTCGAAGCCAGCGTGCAGCGCGACCACCTGTTCCTGCGCGACGAGAATTTCTACCGCGAGCAGCGCATCGACACCCTCTTCGGCTGCGCCGCTGTGGGCATTGACACGGCTGCGCGTCAGGTGAAGTTGGCCAACGGCGTTGCGGTGGCTTACGACCGCCTGCTGATCGCCAACGGCGCCAATGCGTTCAAGCCACCGATCCCCGGTCTGGCCGACACCCCCGGTGTCTTCTCCCTGAAGACCCTGGACGATGCCGAGGGCATCCTCGCGCGCCTGCCTCAGGCCCGCCGGGCGGTGGTCATCGGATCCGGCTTCATCGGCCTGGAAGCGGCCCAAGGTCTGGTGCGGCGCGGTTTGCAGGTCACGGTGCTCGAAGCTCTCGGCCAGGTTCTCCCGCAGATGCTCGACACTGAAATGGCCGCACTGGTCGAGCAGCGCCTGCGTGAGCACGGCGTCGAGGTGCTGACCAACTGCAAGGCCGAGGCCATTCTCGGCGGCGCCAGTGGCATCACCGCCGTACGGGCCGGTGGCCAGGACATCCCCTGTGACCTGCTGGTCTGCGCTGCCGGCGTGCGCCCCGATCTCTCCTTCCTGAGCGGCAGCGGCATTGTCACGGCCGCCGGTATCCTGGTGGACGCGCACATGCAAACCAATGTGCCCGATGTCTATGCCGCGGGTGACGTCGTCGAGGCGCTCGACACCCAGGGCCAGCACCGGGTGCTGGCGAACTGGCCCAACGCCACCAATGGCGGACGTATTGCCGCCCTCAACATGATGGGAGTCCAGCGTCGCTCGCGCGGGATGGACAGCACCAACGTCGTGCGAATTTTCGATATCCCCGTCTCTTCCTTCGGTACCAACAAGGGCGAGCGCACCTTGCGCTACGAGGAAGAGGGCGTGCTGCGCAAATTGACCCTGAACGGCAGTCACATTGTGGGCGCGCAAATGTACGGCGACGTCAACCGCACCGGCATGCTCTATGAAATGATGGTCAAGGGGCTGGACGTGCGTTCTATGGAGGGCGAGCTGCTCGGTCCGAATTTCGGTTACGGCCAACTGCTGTTATCACCGTCGGTCGCGCGCCAGACGATGGCGGCGGTCGTCTAAAAAAGAACCTAAGGAAACAAGCATGAAAATCGCCATCACCGGCAAGGGTGGGGTCGGGAAAACCACCCTTACCAGCTTATTAGCCTATCACTATGCCAAGCAAGGGCGCCCCGTGCTGGCCATCGATGCCGACCCTTCCCCCTGCCTTGGCCCGGCGCTGGGTTTTCCGTCCGATAAGCTGCTCAGCCTGATGCCGATTGCCGACATGCGCGAGCTCATTGCGGAGCGTACCGGCACCACTCTGGGTGAGGCGGCGGGCAACTTTTTCAAGCTGAACCCCAAGGTCAGTGACCTGCCCGACAAATTTTCGCAGCTCCACAACGGTATCCGGCTGTTGTTGCTGGGGGCTGTGCAGCAGGGCGGCTCTGGCTGCATTTGCCCGGCCAGCACCATGCTCAAGCAACTGGTGCAGCACGTCCTGTTGCAACGCGATGAAGTGGTGCTGCTTGATCTGTATGCGGGCGTGGAGCACCTGGGGCGTGGCACAGCGCAAGCCGTGGATGTGATGCTGGCCGTGGCCGAGCCGACCCACCGCAGCATGCGCACGGTGGCGCAAATCAAGGTGTTGGCTGGCGACATTGGTATCAAAAATTTACTATTGGTTGGCAACAAGGCTTGCAGCGATTCTGACCGGCAATTCTTCGCTGACCATGCGCCTGGTATCCCGCTGATTGGCTGCCTTGACGCCTCCCCCGAGGCCGTGGTGGCCGACCGCAGTGGGCAGGTTTTACACAGCATCGATCAGCAATTGGCAGCCGCAGTAGCCGCCATTGCCGAACGCATTGAAAGCACACTGCCGAGTGCTCAACAAACCCTCGAAAGGACCCCCGAACATGTGTGATGGTTGCGGTTGTAATACTCCGAAAAATCCAGTGGAAAAGACCCATGCGAGCCCCCACGAGTCGCAGGGCTGGCATGTTCATGCCGATGGCACCAGCCACCGGCACGATCATCCGCATGATCACCAACATTCTGAGACCCCCATTCCGCCTCCGCCTGCAACTGCCAAATCAGAGAGTCAAAAGTAAGGCGAGTGCGAAGACTTGCGGATTTTGCAAAAAAGTAGTAATTTAATATTTAGGAGAAGTCCATGAAGTTGTTATCCAGTCCCTTTTTTCGCAGTGCCGGCGTGTCCGCCTTGGCATTGATCGCGGGTGTGGCTCAGGCCCATACCGGCCATGGCACATCCGGCATCCAAGAAGGTATGGCCCATCCCCTGGGTCTTGACCACCTGCTGGCGATGGTGGCCGTTGGCGTCTGGTCTGTGTCAGCCTTGCCAGCCAGCAAAGCATGGTGGGGCCCGGCGACCTTCATGATGGCGTTGGTCTTC
>JAKFXU010000410.1 GCA_021731215.1 Rhodoferax sp. | reverse complement strand
ATGGTGTGGAACGGCGTGCTGTCCGTTACCGGTTCGCGCATGCTGCCCAACTACGACGAGTTCGTCGGCCTGGCGCAGTATCAGCGGCTGTTCGAAATGGACCGCTGGTGGGTGGCCCTTAAAAACCTCGGCATTTTCAGTCTGCTCTACGTCGGCGGTGCCATGCTGATCGGCATGCTGCTGGCCATTTTTCTGGACCAGAAGGTACGCGGCGAGGGCGCCCTGCGCACCATTTACCTGTACCCGATGGCGCTGTCGTTCATCGTCACCGGCACCGCCTGGAAGTGGATCTTGAACCCCAGCCTCGGGCTGGAAAAGCTGATGCACGACCTGGGCTGGACCAGTTTTCAGTTTGACTGGCTGGTGCAAAGCGAGACCGCCATTTACTGCGTGGTGATTGCCGGCATCTGGCAGTCGGCCGGGTTTGCCATGGCCTTGTTTCTGGCCGGCTTGCGCGGCATTGACGACAGCATCATCAAGGCGGCGCAGATCGACGGCGCCTCGCTGCCGCGTATTTACTGGCGCATTATTCTGCCGATCTTGCGCCCGGTGGTGTTCTCCACCATTCTGGTGTTGTCGCACTTGTCGATCAAGAGTTTCGACCTGGTGATGGCGCTGACCGCCGGTGGCCCCGGTTATGCCACCGACGTGCCCGCCACTTTCATGTTTGTGATGAGCTTCACCCGCGGCCAGATTGGTCTGGGCGCCGCCAGCGCCACCATGATGCTGGCCACCGTCGCCGCCATCGTCGTGCCTTATTTGTACAGCGAACTCCGAGCCAAACCCCATGATCGCTAAAAACCTCGCCCGTGCGCTGCTCTACGCGCTGCTGCTGCTGGCCGCCCTGTTTTTTCTGGCGCCGCTGTATGTGATGCTGGCCACCTCGCTCAAGGATGCGGAGCAAATTCGCGCCGGCAACCTGCTGAGCCTGCCGAGCGCGCTCAACTTCGACGCCTGGAGTCTGGCCTGGTCATCGGCCTGTACCGGGGTCGATTGCCGTGGGCTGCGCCCGTTCTTCTGGAATTCGGTCAGCATGGCGCTGCCGGCGGTGTTGATCTCGACCGCCTGGGGCGCGGTCAACGGCTATGTGCTGAGCCTGTGGAAGTTCAAGGGCAGCGAGTTGCTGTTTGGCTTTTTGCTGTTTGGCGTTTTCATGCCGTTTCAGGTGGTGCTGCTGCCCATGAGCCAGGTGCTGGGCTATCTGGGCTTGTCCAGCTCCATCGCCGGTCTGGTGCTGGTGCATTGTCTGGCGGGTATGGCCGGCACCACGCTGTTTTTCCGCAACTACTACACCGCCATTCCCAGAGAACTGGTGAATGCGGCGCGCATGGATGGGGCCGGTTTCTGGCGCATTTTCTGGCGCATTGTGCTGCCACTGTCGACACCCATTTTGATGGTGACGCTGATCTGGCAGTTCACCAATATCTGGAATGACTTCCTGTTTGGCGTGGCCTTCAGCGGCGCCGACAGTAAGCCGATCACGGTCGGCCTGAACAACATGGCCAACACTTCGAGCAGCGTGAAAAGCTACAACGTGGACATGGCGGCGGCGGTGATCGCCGGGCTGCCCACCATGCTGGTGTATGTGCTGGCCGGTCAATATTTCGTCAAAGGACTCACAGCCGGCGCTGTGAAAGGATAAGAATCATGGCAGCTTCACTCCAAATCGCGGGCATCCGCAAAGTCTATGGCAAGGGCGACAAGGCGGTCGAGGTTCTTAAAAAGATCGAGATCGACGTCGCACCGGGCGAGTTTTTGATCCTGGTCGGGCCGTCGGGCTGCGGCAAGTCGACCCTGCTCAACATCATCGCCGGGCTGGAACAACCGAGCGAAGGCCAGTTGCGCATTGCCGGCAAGGACGTGGTCGGCGTGGCACCGGCCCAGCGCGACATTGCCATGGTGTTCCAGAGCTACGCGCTGTACCCGACCATGAGCGTGGCCGACAACATCGGCTTTGCGCTGGAGATGCGCAAGGTGCCCAAGGCGGCGCGCGTCAAACGCATTGCCGAAGTGGCCGCCATGCTGCAAATTGAGCATTTGCTGGAGCGCCGCCCGGCGCAGCTCTCCGGCGGTCAGCGCCAGCGCGTGGCCATGGGCCGCGCCCTGGCGCGGGATCCGCAGATCTTTTTGTTCGATGAGCCCCTGAGCAATCTGGATGCCAAGCTGCGGGTGGAAATGCGCGCCGAGATCAAGCGCCTGCACCTGCTCAGCGGCATCACCAGCGTCTATGTCACGCACGACCAGATCGAAGCCATGACGCTGGGCAGCCGCATCGCGGTTATGAAGGACGGCATCCTGCAACAAATCGGCACGCCCGACGATATTTACCGGCGCCCGGCCAACACCTATGTGGCCGGCTTCATTGGCTCGCCTACCATGAATTTCATCGCTGGCCACGCCGGCGGCACGCAGGCTGGCGGCCTATTTTCTTTTGCCGGTGGCGCGCTCGCGCTGGACTGTCCGGCGCCCGCCGGTGCCGTCACGCTGGGGCAGCGGCCCGAGCACATTCACTTGCAGGCGGACGCGCCCTGGCGCGGTGAGGTGATGCTGGTGGAGCCCACCGGTGCCGACACCTATGTGGTGGTCAAAACCGGCGTCGGGCCGATCACCGTGCGGGTGCCACCGAGTACACCGATCAAGGTGGGCGAGCAAATCGGGCTGAGCGTGAGCAACAGGCACAACAACTGGTTTGATGCCCAGAGCGGTTTGCGGATCACCTGAGCAAGCCTGCGTACACCAATGCGGCCAGCGTAACCACTGCCGAGCACACAAAATGACTTACCAACCCAACCCGACCCGTTATGACAGCATGCCCTATCGCACCAGTGGTCGCAGCGGCTTGAAATTGCCGGCCATCACCCTGGGCTTATGGCATAACTTTGGCGACGCCACGCCAATGCAAACGCAGCGTGACATGCTTCGCACGGCCTTTGACCTGGGAATCACGCACTTTGATCTGGCCAACAATTACGGCCCGCCCGGCGGCAGTGCGGAAATCAATTTTGGCGAACATCTGCGGCGCGACTTCAAACCTTACCGCGACCAACTCATCATCTCCAGCAAAGCCGGCTGGGATATGTGGCCCGGCCCCTATGGGCAAGGCGGCGGCTCACGCAAATACGTACTGGCCAGCCTCGATCAAAGCCTCAAACGCCTGGGGCTGGACTATGTCGACATTTTCTACTCGCACCGTTTTGACCCCGACACCCCGCTGGAAGAAACCATGGGGGCGCTGGCCAGCGCCGTTCAGCAAGGCAAGGCCTTGTACGTGGGCCTCAGCAGCTACTCGGCCGCCAAGACGCGCGAAGCAGCGGCCATGCTGCGCGCCATGGGCGTGGCGCCGCTGATTCACCAGCCCTCCTACAGCCTGTTGAATCGCTGGATTGAAGAAGAATTGCTGGACGCCCTGACTGAAACCGGCATCGGCTGCATTGCATTTAGCGCGCTGGCGCAGGGCCTGCTGACCAACAAGTACCTCAACGGCATTCCGCCGGACGCCCGCATCAACCGCCCAGGGGGCGGTTCATTCAAGGCCGAACACCTGAGCGAGACCAACCTCAAGCACGTGCGTTCGCTGAACGAAATCGCACGGGCGCGCGGGCAAAGCCTGGCCCAAATGGCGATCGCCTGGGTGCTGCGCGATGCCCGCGTGACTTCGGCGTTGATTGGAGCCAGTAGCGCGGGGCAAATCACCGAGTTGGCCGGAGCACTGAAAAACCTTCAGTTCTCCACCGAAGAGCTGGCCGCCATTGACCAGCATGCGGTGGACGGGGGCATCAACCTCTGGCAGCGCCCCTCGACCGACCAGCGCCCAGCTTAAAAAGAGCTACGCCAGGCGCAAGCTGACCCGCAAACCATGGGGCGCCACCGGCGTCACCTGGGCTTCACCCCGGTGATGCCGCGCAATTTCCTGCACGATCGCCAGCCCCAGGCCGCAGCCACCGGGTAAATCGCTGCCGCGCCAAAAGCGCTCGAAGACCTGTTCGCGTTGCGCGTCACTCAGGCCGGGGCCGTTGTCTTCCACTGCCAGCAGCACCTGGCCCTGGTGCTGCTGCACCGATACCGTCACCGTAGGCTCGTTGCCGGCGTCCCGCTTCACGCCGTAACGCAAGGCGTTGTCAATCAAGTTGCTCACGGCTTCGCGCAGCAGCACAGCCGAGCCTTGCACCCACGCGTGTTCATGGCCTTCATAGCCCAAGTCCACTTTCATGGCGACAGCACGCGGGCTGAGTTCGCGTGCCACGTCCTGCGCCAGTTGCGCCACGTCCACTGGCGCCATCGGCAGCTCGGAGCAGCTACGGGCCAAGGCCAGCAACTGGTTCACCAAATGCGCGCTGCGTTGCGCCCCGGCATGCACTTTGTGCAAGCGCGCTTTGAGCAAGGCCAGATCGCTTTCACCCAGCGCCAACTCGGTCTGATTGATGAGCCCCGCCAGTGGGGTGCGCAGTTGATGGGCGGCATCGTTGATGAAGCGTTGTTCCTGGCTCACGTTGCGGCGCACGGCGGTGAGCAAGCGGTTGATCGCGTCGACCAGCGTATGCACTTCGGTCGGGGCGGTGGTCAATTCCAGCGGGGTGAGGTCGGCCGCCGAGCGTTCCTTCAGTTGTTTTTCCAGCCGGGTGAGGGGCGCCATGCCGCGTTTGATGCCGGCGTACACCAACATGCTGAGCAGCCCCCCCAGCAGCAGCAGCGGGGCCAATAAGTCGCCAATCAGTTCTTCGGCAATGCGTTCGCGCGCGACATAGCTTTTGGCCAGTTGCACCCGCAACAGTTGCGGGTTTCCTGTTTCGCCATAGGCCACATCGAGCGCGACGGCGCGCATCGGTTTGCCGACGATGTCCATGCGATAGAACACCAGCGCCCCCAGGGCGTGGGCCGGTGGCGACTCGGGAAAGGCGTGGTTGCCGAGCAAAAACTTGCCCGGCGGCGACGACACCATGTAGCTCACGCGGTCGGCCGGGTCTTCTTCCAGAATGGCTTGCGCCGCTTTGGGAAAATCCACCAACAGCCCGGAGCCCAGCGGTTTGACTTGACGCGCCAGCGATCGCACCGATTGCGTGAGCGATTGATCCAGCCCCTTTTCAGCGTAGTTCAGGGCGATGCGGTAGGTCAGGGCGCCGCCCCCTAGCCACAACACCAGTTGCGGCAGCAGCAGCCACAGCAGCAGCTGACGACGCAACGACAGGCTGGGCGTCATTGAGGTTCCAGCATGTAGCCCAGTCCGCGCACATTGCGAATATGCAGGCCCGAGCCATCGAGTTTGCGGCGCAGGCGATGCACGTACACCTCCAGCGCGTTGGAGGCGGTCGGTTCGGCCGAATCGGTTTGCCAGGCGCTGGCCACGTCTTCGCGGCTGACCACCTGGTTGAGGCGGCGGGACAGCAGGTTGAGCAGCTCCCACTCGCGCTGCGTCAAATCGGTGGCCTGGCCGTTGATCCAGGCACGTGGCAGTTGGCTGTCAATGTGGAGGCCGGGCGTGGCGTCGGGCGTGCCGCCGGGCCGGGTCTCGGTGTTGAAGGCCGGCAGTCGCGCGCGGCGCAACAGGGCTTGCACCCGGGCCGTGAGCTCGGCGTTGTTGAAGGGTTTGGTGAGGTAGTCGTCGGCCCCTTCGATCAAGCCTTGGACGCGATCGTCGACGCCGTCGCGGGCGGTCAGGATCATCACCGGCAGGTTTTCAAAACGCTGGCGAATCCAGCGCAACAAGGACATGCCGTCGAGCTTGGGCAGACCCAGGTCCAGCAGCACCGCATCGACGGCTTGCTGGTTCAGAAAGGTTTGTGCGGCTACGCCATCGGCACAGTTGTGCACCGTGTGGCCGGCTTGCTGGAGCAAGTCGGACAAGCCGTCGCGCAGCAAGTCGTCGTCTTCAATAATCAGCAGGTGAGCCATGCCGCGAATTTACCGCATCCCAGCCGCTGTCTGCGCGCCCGGGTGCGATTCAAACTGAGGTGGCGTGTTCTGCTGGTTTTCTATTGCTCGGGGTTGCTCCCCCACTCTCCCCAACCCTCGCCCCGCCGGGCGAGAGGGAGCCAACTGCCACATTGGGCCTGGTGTTGGAA
>JAKFXU010000052.1 GCA_021731215.1 Rhodoferax sp. | reverse complement strand
CACACTCACCTGATTCGCCGGCGCGAGACGATGGCCGACCAGATGCGCCAGGAAACCCTGGTGCTCAGGCCGAAGAACTAAGCTTGAGCCCTTTGGGCAGCGGAAACTTCACCGTTTCCGGGGTGCCGTCCATCTTGCGCACCGATACCGCGCCGAGCGCCTTGAGGCGGTCGATCACCTGGCGCACCAGTATCTCGGGGGCCGACGCACCGGCCGTCAAGCCGACGCGCTGGCGGCCCTCGAACCACTGCGCCTGCAGCTCATCGGCGCTGTCCACCATGTAACTGTCGGTGCCCAGTTTGCGCGCCAGCTCGGCCAGGCGGTTGCTGTTGGAACTGGTCGGGCTGCCCACCACGATCACCATATCGACCTGCGGGCTCATGACCTTTACCGCGTCCTGACGGTTTTGGGTGGCGTAGCAAATGTCCTGCTGCTTGGGTTGACGCGCGTTCGGAAAACGCGCCCGGATGGCCGCCGCAATCTCGGCGGCGTCGTCGACACTGAGCGTGGTTTGCGTCACCACCGCCAGCCGTTCGGTCTGTGCCGGCTGCAGGCGCGCCACATCGGCCACGTCTTCCACCAGATGAATGCCACCGTCGAGCTGGCCCATGGTGCCCTCGACTTCAGGGTGCCCCTTGTGGCCGATCATGATGAATTCATAACCTTCCTTGTGCAGTTTGGCGACTTCCACGTGCACCTTGGTCACCAGCGGGCAGGTGGCGTCAAAAATCCGGAAGCCCCTGTCAGCGGCTTCTTGCTGCACCGCGCGGCTCACGCCATGGGCCGAAAAAACGAGTGTCGATCCGGCCGGCACGTCCTGCAGCGCTTCAATAAAGACTGCGCCCTTGGCTTTGAGGTCATTGACCACGTAGGTGTTGTGTACGATTTCATGGCGCACGTAAATCGGCGCGCCAAATTTTTCCAGTGCCCGCTCGACGATTTCGATGGCGCGATCGACCCCGGCGCAAAAGCCGCGCGGCTCGGCCAGCAGGATTTCCTGCGGTGCGGCGGCGGGGGTGGCGGCGCTCACAGAATGCCAATCACATGCACTTCAAACGTCACCGGCTGGCCGGCCAGCGGATGGTTGAAATCCAGCAGCACGGACTCGCCCTGGTCGTCGCTTCGGAAGCGCTGCACCGAACCGGCAAACTGGCCCTGGCCCTCGGGCGTGGCGAACTGCACCACGTCGCCCACGCCGTGCTGCTCGCCTTCCTTGCCCATGTCGGTGAGAACCTTGCGTGCCATCCATTGCAGCATGTCGGGGTTGCGCTCGCCAAAGGCCTCGCCCGGCGCCAACTCAAAAGTGGCGCGGCTGCCCTCAAGCAGGCCCAGCAAACGGGCTTCCACCGCTGGCGACAACTGGCCGGTTCCCAGCGTCAAGGTGGCCGGTTTGCCGGCAAAGGTGTTGATCACATCACCGGCCGGACCGGCCATGCGGTAATGCAGCGTGAGGAAGGAGCCGGGTTGCACACAGGCGGCGGTGGAAGTCATGAAGGTCCCGCGTAAAAGTCTGAAAAGGGCGCAGCAGGCGATGCCGGGCGGCGCTTTGGCGAATAAACTGGGCTCTATTGTAAAAGCCCGACCCATGTCCCTCCAAGACCTTCCCGCCGACGCCCGCCCGCGCGAAAAGCTGCTGGCGCGCGGCCCCGGCGCCCTGAGCGACGTCGAATTGCTGGCGCTGTTGCTGCGCACCGGCATCAGGGGCAAGGGCGTGCTGCAGATGGCACAGGAACTGCTGCAACTCAAGAGCAAGGCCAATGACAACGACGGCTTCGACGGCATCGCCGGCCTGCTGCACGCCAGCGCCGACGACCTCAAGCGCATCAAGGGCCTGGGGCCGGCCAAGCGCGCCGAACTGGTGGCGGTGCTGGAGCTGTCGCGCCGCGCGCTGGCCCAGCAGCTCAAGGAACGCACCGTGTTTGCCACACCGGACGCCGTCAAGCACTACCTGCAGTTGCACCTGGCGGCCAAAGCGCACGAAGTGTTTGCCGTGCTGTTTCTGGACGTGCAAAACCGGCTGCTGGCGATGGAAGAACTGTTTCGCGGCACGCTCACGCAAACCAGCGTCTACCCGCGCGAAGTGGTGCTGCGCGCCCTGCACCACCAGGCCAGCGCCGTGGTGCTGGCGCACAACCACCCGAGCGGCACGGTGCAGCCCTCGCGCGCGGACGAGACCCTGACGCAAACCTTGAAAACCACATTGGCGCTGATTGATGTGCGGGTGCTGGACCACGTCATCGTGGCCCCCGGTGAAGCGCTGTCGATGGCCGAGCGGGGGCTGCTGTGAGCCGCCCGCCGGTCAAGGTCAGCAGCTTGGCCGAACTGAAACTGGTCAAGCGCGAAATTGAGGCCCAGGCGCTGCGACGGGCGCTGCGAGTGGCGGAATTGGCGCGCTCACGCCAGCAGGCGGCCAGCGAGAAAGATCTTTTTGTGCGCGCCGCTGGCGCCGTGCAGCCGCTGCCGGACCAGCGTCGGGTGCTGCTCAAGAAAGAGCCGCCCGCGCCCCAAGCCATGCAGTACCTGCGCGATGAAAAAGCGGTGCTGATCGAGGCCATCAGCGACGAGTTTGACGCTGGCACCCTGCTCGATACCGACGATCTCCTGAGTTTTCGCCAGCCTGGCATCGGCCCCGACGTGACGCGCAAGCTGCGCCGGGGCGACTGGGCCATCCAGCGCCAAATCGACCTGCATGGCATGCGGCGCGACGAAGCGCGCGAGCGTTTGAGCATCTTCATCCGCGAGGCGCACAAACAAGGCATTCGCTGCGTGCGCGTGGTGCATGGCAAGGGCCTGGGCTCGCCCGGCAAGGCGCCGGTGCTCAAGAGCCGGGTGCACAGTTGGCTGGTGCAAAAGCAGGAGGTGCTGGCCTTTGTGCAGGCCAAGCCGGCCGACGGCGGCGCCGGAGCGCTGGTGGTGCTGCTGATGGCCTCGCGCGGGTAGGCCGGGGGGCGGTCTGCTGCCGGAGCCAGCGCCCCGGGAAGCGAGCACTCAACCTTCCTGGTTGCGCATGAAGTCGGCGGTTTTGAAAAACGAGTCACGCAGTTGGCGGCGCAAATCATCGGGTACGCCGGTCTCGCCCATCGCCTGGTCCATGCAGGCGACCCACTGGTCGCGCTCAAGGACGCCCACCTTGAACGGCAAATGGCGCCCGCGCAAGCGCGGGTGGCCACAACGCTCGGCCAGGGCCAACACCCGGGCTTCACCGCCAAGCCATTCGAAATGGCTTGCAAAGGTGGTTTGGCTATTCATGTGCGGACTGCGCTGCATCTACTGTGCGGCGCAGGGTCTCCACCACCGGGCGACGCAAGACTTCGCGCAGGCCCCACCAGCCGGCGGCCAGCGCCAGCACGGCGCCACTGAGGGAGCCGTACACGGGCATCTTCCAGGCGGGCTTCGGTGTGCTTTTTCATGAGCTTGCTACTGTGTTTTTAGATCTATCTCAACAAGCGGGACCGCCGCCGTGAAGAGGCTTTGAAGGAGAGAGAGCTTCTCGCTAACCTCCGCTGCGATAGTTTTAGGGTCCACAACAGCCATCAAGCGATGCAGTTCCCCCTTTGTGAGCAACATGCTGCTACCTACACGCCCAGCCAGTCGCCTGAAAAACTCTTCGGCAAATGTGCTGAGTTTGAGACGCTGGGTTTTGGCTTCCCACACAATGCGAGCTGCCTCGGCAGGGGCCTGCTTCCAGGCCAGGAAGTCCGCTTCAATGGATTCAAAGACCCGCTCCAAAATCAGAGCGTCCAGTACCTCATCAACCTCCAACTGAGACGCGTCAAATAGCTGAGGTGTCACATCACTCCCCATTGCATAACGCCTGAGCACATCAGGGGTCACAAAATAGTTCTCTGCCTCGTACCGTCGCCAATACGTCAGGGTTAAGCGGCCTTCCACACTGTTTTGTCGATTGTTGCCATCGTTGTCCAGAATAGCCAATCCTTTCAGATTAGGTAGCAAGTCATGCAGCCCATTGAAGTGCACACGCGGCGTGACACCAAAACCACCCTCCACCCGCTCCAGCTCGCTCTCCAGCGACGTGTCGGGGTAATTGTTTTGAACATAAAAAGAATTGATGCGCTCATCCCACACATCGAAAACCGGATGGCTTAACCGCTCGGCCAGCGCGCGCAGCATGTCCACATCAGTGCCTCCCTCTACATAGAGCACATAGCCCCGCTCGCGTGCCTTGATGTAGTGCTCCGCGCCAAAGTGTTTTAGGCTGTTGCGGATTTCCGGCTTTCGTGCCAGATCGTCAGCTTTGCCGTCCATCAGGAGTGTCAGGTTCTTGTCCAGTGCTTCGTCCAGAATCACCTCGGAATGGGTCACCATCACCACCTGCGACTGGTTTTCAGAGGCAATGTCACGCAGCAGCACATACACCTGCTTTTGCCGCAAAATTTCCAGATGCGCATCGGGCTCGTCCACCAGCAACACGCTTCGTTTGTGAGAATACAGGTAGGCAAAAATCAACAGCATCTGCTGAAAGCCTCGCCCTGAAGAGGAAACATCCAGCGCCTCGCGCACGCCCGGTTGCTTGTAGCGCATCTCGATGGCACCGCGTGTGGTCTCCTGCGGGGTTTCCAGTGTCACGTTGAACAACCGCTCCATCAGTTCCACGATGCGGCTCCAATCATCGGGTGTGTCTTTGGTCACCATCAGGCACAAATTGCGCAGCACCTGTGCCGTTTGCCCTTGGCCCAGCAGTACATCAATGCGGCCCGGCTGCAAAATAGCCTCTTCGGTTTCCAGACCTGACATCGGGTAAAGCAACTCGACACGGATGCTTGCAGCGTACTCAAGAAGCGCCAGGTTGGCCACGACCGACTCGTCAGGCGTGCAATACACCAGCTCATCCCCCTGGTTGCGAAAACGCATGGGCAGGCTCACCACCTGGCCCTTGAATTCAATACCCACCGTGATGGTCAGCGCAATGTCTTTGTTACCGGTGCGCACGACCGTGTTGTGCCAAAAAAACCGGGTGCGCTGAACGGGCACCGCCACAATGTTCAGCCGGTTCAGCGCCGTGGCGGTGCGCTCCTTGGCCGATGAAGCCTTGCGCACGTCATACCACGTCTGCACCGCCTGCGACCACAAGGCCAACGCTTGAATGGCGCTGGTTTTGCCGCAATTATTGGGACCAATCAGCACCGCAGGATGGTCCAGCTCAATGCGCTGCTTGTCGCCAAAGCGTTTGAAGTTTTCGATTTCGAGGTAATGAAGTAGACGCATCGTTAAGGCTCCATCAATGTTGCTGGAAGTATCGCTTGTTGGCGTTATGGCGCTTGGGCAGGAATGGCGACCTGGCGCACGTCGATCTTGCCTGTGGTGGCGGCGGTGATCAGGCTTGGTGTCATGGCTGCCGCTACCGGCTAGCCGCCTTCATCGCTTCCACCAGCTTCACCGTCTCCACGCTCACCGTGGTCACGCGCGCCAGCAGGTCGATGACTTTTTCCTTGTAGTCGGCAAAGCGGTAGGTGTCGAATTTCTCGCGGATGGTGGGGTCCTTGGGTTTCTTTTCCTTGTATTGATCGAGCACCCACTCCAGCGCGCTGCGGTTGCCGAGTTTGTAGGTCCAGGCATCCGCAGGGATACCGCGCAGCGTGGTTTCGGTGTCGAGCGTGATGCTGCCGGCGGCCGGGTCGGCGCGCAGCATGGCTTTGGGTTGCAAACCGGCGGCGCGGACTTTTTCGTCGGGCGTGTCGGTGCGCGTGAGCGGGAACGGCGCGACCTGTTCATAGCCGATGTGCAGCGCCATCAAGGCCTCGCCCCAGGCAGCCCATTGCCAGAAGTCGGCCGGGGCTGCGCCATAGAGCGGAATGCGCGGGAATTCGCGCTTGAGGTTCTGCGCGTATTTCTCGCGGTAGGCCGGGTTGTGCAGCACGGCGTAGCAGTAGTGGAAGATGGCTTCCTTGGTGATCTTTGGCTCAGTTTTTCTCCCTCTCACGCTGGGAGAGGGCTGGGGTGAGGGCTCTGCGCCCTTGCCCTTGTAGTGAGCGGTGAATTGTTTGAGCGCCCAGTCGGTGATGTTGTCGACCTCGATTCCGCCCACTGTCCGCCTGATCGGATAAAGCTGCGTATCTCCTAGAAAGTGCCAATCAGCAATCCCTT
>JAKFXU010000051.1 GCA_021731215.1 Rhodoferax sp. | reverse complement strand
CATTGGCGGCCATTTTTGCCCTTCTTCGTTGTCCATAGCCCAAGCTATGGACGCCTCAGTCAGGACAAAACTGCCTCGCCACTGCATCCACCTACCCTCCAAACCCCAATGGACAATCTGGGATCATTTCGACGATTGCGCCAGTAGTCCGGTTTTCGAGTGTCTGGAACCACCGCAAGCACCACGATTTCGGATGATTGTTGATGCGCATGGCCCGGCTACGTGGCGGCACTGGTGCTGTGCTCGACGTTGTTACAGCCTGCGCGGGGCGCCACAAATGGGCACCTGAGTTCAAGATTGAGGCCGTTTTGCAATATCGCAGCCTCGATTGCAGGCTGGTGCAGGTTCAAGCCGGGCCATAATCCGATCAAGCGGGCAGATTGAAGCTTTCAATCCCCCTATCGTGACTGCCTGAGCAGGCGGTTCAGTCCAACAAGGTTTATCTTCCGCGCGAGGCGCTCTTGGTTTCTATCAGCATCGCAGCGCGGCAGATAAACGCTATTCATTAGGTTGCTATGACGTATTTACTTATCACCGTTGCATCCCTCGTCCTCTTAGCAGGTTGCATGCCTTCTGCTGAGGACTGCGACGCAGATCCAAACTGCGTGTACAGCGCGTGCCTGAAGACGAAAGAGCAGCTACGCAGCCAGGGGAATGCTATCGGCAATTCGATGGAATGTGTTCGCCCAACGCGATAGGAGTAAAAATATGGCCGTATTCACTGAACTGTCAAGGAATATCAACTTTCTTCGCCACAGTAGCGGAACTCACAACGGACTTGCGGCCCAACTGAAAGGCGTTTTAAATTCAAATCAACTATCTAGGTATGCGAACGCCGAATCAGTTCCCGACGATGCGACCCTGAATGCAATTGAGACGAAGCTCAACCTGCCGCAGGGTTGGTGTCGTCGAGATAATCTCGCATTTACGCAACTCGATGAAATCGACCACAAGTTAGTCACGTTGCTGTTGGCGAGCAAGCTATCTACACGTGTAGCACTTGCAGCGCTACTTCAGTCGATCCGAGAAACCTAATCGGGTAGCCGGAGGTTGGAGTGTTACGTCCGTCGAAGTCCAAGGGAGACGCCCCCCTGACATCCCGGTTTTCTTGAGGGCGTTGGTGAGAACGGCGCCAGTTGTAGTGCGAGACACGGCACCAACAAGATAGGCCAGTACCCCTTTGTTATTGTTTCAGGTTACCAAGACAAAAACGGAACAAATGAAACCAGCCTATGAACAAAATTCTAGCGAGCATCACCACCCTTGAGCAACATTTGCACGCCGTGGCCAATGACCGCGATATTTATCGCACTCTGGTGTGCCCGCATTGCTCCCTGGGTGGCATGTGGTGCCACGGCTGCTATTACCGCAAGTTGGTCACTGACTATCTAAAAAAGTACGGACAGGCCACGCGCAAAGACTTGGATTCACTGCTATTGGCTAAATTGGCAGATGTTCTCGACCCGGCGCAAAAATCTCACAAAATTTGCAATCAGCTTCAGGCCATGCGTCTTGAAGGCTTGATTCACCGCACAGGTCCGAAATCAACAGCCGTGTGTCGGTGGGGCGCACCCCCGTCAGAGCCTCAAAGCTAAAGATGAAATTTAGGCCTGCTTTAGCAATCAAGAAATGCGTAAGTTGTTGATTTATATTTTTTATTTGACTTTTCAGAAGGTCTCTTTAGAAATGACTGAGATATGAAACTTCACTTTGAGCCTAACCTTGACTACCAACTGCAGGCCATCGAGGGGGTCTGTGATTTGTTCCGTGGTCAGGAGGTCTGCCGTACCGAAGTGGGTTTGTGACCATGGCCTTGCCAGCACAACCCAAGATTTACCACATCTGCCATGTGGATCGGCTGGCTTCCATTGTTGCCAGTGGTGGGCTATTGTCGGATGCGGCCTTGTTGCAGCAGGCAATGCCTGGCACGGTGATTGGCATGAACCACATTAAACAGCGCAGACTCAAAGAGCTGACCCTGACGAGTCAGCCTGGTCTGCACGTGGGCGAGTGTGTACCTTTCTATTTTTGCTCACGGTCGGTCATGCTGTATTTGATTTACAGGCAAAGTCAAGAACTGACTTATCGCGGCGGGCAGGGACAAATTGTTCACTTGGAAGCGGACTTGAGCGCGACGGTGGCCTGGGCTAACGCTCAGGGCCGTCGTTGGGCTTTTACGCTGTCCAATGCAGGAGCCAGATATTTTGAGGATAGGGCAGACCTTTCTCGGCTTGGTGAGGTTGACTGGGATTCGGTGCAGGCACGCCAATGGCAGCAATGCAAAGATGGCAAGCAGGCCGAGTTTCTGCTTGAAAATAGTTTTCCTTGGCACTTGGTAGAGCGCATCGGGGTGCATTCCCGGCTGGTGTACCCCCAAGTGACGAATGTTCTGCCTGCACAAGGGCATAGACCAGCGGTAGAAGTGCTGCCCGACTGGTACTACTGAAAGAGGTTCAGAAATGATTGAATTAACCACAGGCGACATCCTGAAGGATGAGTCAGAGGCCATCATCAACACAGTCAATTGTGTTGGCATCATGGGGCGCGGAATTGCCCTGCAGTTCAAGAACGCCTGGCCTGAAAACTTCAAGGCCTATGAGGCAGCCTGCCAGCGCCAAGAGGTGCAACCTGGGCGGATGTTCGTTTTTGATACCGGGCAACTGACGCAGCCACGCTATATCATCAATTTCCCAACCAAGCGCCACTGGAAGGGTAAGAGTCGCATTGAGGATATTGAAGCAGGGCTGTCTGCCTTGGTGTCAGTCATTCAGGAAAAAGGCATAGCTTCAATCGCCATTCCGCCGCTGGGCAGCGGGCTAGGTGGGCTGGACTGGTCTGATGTGCGACCACGCATCGAGTCTGCATTGGCAGCCTTGCCCCATGTTCGCGTCAGACTTTATGAGCCCATGGGCGCGTCTGCGTCCGAAAAAATGAATCGCAGCACGAATGTGCCAGTGATGACACCAGGGCGGGCAGCATTGGTGGAGTTAATGAACCGCTATGTGCGCGGCTTGCTCGACCCGGCCATCACCTTGCTGGAGGTACACAAGCTGATGTACTTCATGCAAGAGGCTGGTGAGCCGTTGCGGTTGAAGTACGTGCAGGCAGCTTATGGCCCTTATGCCGAAAACCTGCGTCATGTGCTGAAGGCGATTGAGGGCCATTTTGTGGCGGGTTACGCCGACGGTGGCGATGCACCTGATAAGCCGCTGTCTCTTGTGCCCGGTGCAATTGATGATGCCAACGCCTTCCTGGTGGCCAATTCCGATACCCGTGCCCGTTTTGACAGGGTTGGGGAGCTGGTGGAAGGCTTCGAGACCCCCTTTGGCTTGGAACTGCTGGCTACGGTGCACTGGATCGCCAAGCATGACGATTCAGTGGCAGACATCGATGATGTTGTGGCCCGCACCTATACTTGGAATGCGCGCAAAAGGCAGTTCACGCCACGCCAAATTGGAATCGCTGTGAATGTGCTGACCGCTCAGGGGTGGATCGCACCAATCGCTCAGTAGGTCTCCAGGTGCAGCCGGCCTTGCCGCTGCAGTGCCGCGCCCACGTCGTCCCAGTTCAGCCCGGCCTGCTGCGCCACGTCGCGCAGCGCCAGCAGCACGCCCTGTTCCATGCTCTTGAGGCCGCAGACATAGAAGTAGCTGTTGGGGTCCTGCAGCAGGGCGCCGAGGTCGGCGGCGCGCTCGCGCATCAGGTCCTGCACGTAGCGCTTGGCCTGCCCCGGGGTGCGCGAGAAGGCGAAGTTGATGTCGATGAAGTCCCGGGGCAGCTTTTGCAGCGGCCCGAAGTAGGGCAACTCCTCCTGGCTGCGCGCGCCGAAAAACAGCATCAGTTGGCCGCCCTCGAACTTGGCCGAGGCTCGTAGCCGGCGCCGCCACTCGGTCATGGCCCGCATCGGCGCGCTGCCGGTGCCGGTGCAGATCATCACGATGTGGGAGCGCGGGTGGTTGGGCATCAGGAAGCTCGCGCCAAACGGGCCGATCACCTGCACCTGCTGGCCCACCTGCAGGTCGCACAGGTAGTTGGAGCCGACGCCGCGCACCGGCTTGCCCTGGTGGTCCTGCAGCACGCGCTTGACCGTGAGCGACAGGTTGTTGTAGCCGGGCCGCTCGCCGTTGCGCGGGCTGGCGACCGAGTACTGGCGCGCATGGTGCGGCCGGCCGTGACTGTCTTTGCCGGGCGGCAGGATGCCGATCGACTGGCCTTCGAGCACCGGGAACGGCAGCGCGCCGAAGTCGAGCACGATGTGGTGCGTGTCGTAGTCGCGCCCGACCGCCGTGACGCGCACGTTGCCGGCCACGCTGGCGGTGATGAATTTTTCAACCGCCTTCGGGCCGTACAGATGGGTGTAGGCATGGGCCGCCGACCAGGGCGGCAGGGTGGCGCCGTACTGGGCGCCAGAAGAGGCGGTGCCGACGCTGCCGAAGGCGGGCAACACAGGTGCTGGCGGCATCGCTGCCGACGGCGTTTGGGCTGCCACACCCTGTTCTGCCAACTGCTCGGGCGTCAGGGCGGACGGCAGTTCGTCCCAAGCCAATTGGGCGCTCACGCTGTAGGCCGCGGCGCGCAGCATGGTGCGCCAGTTGTCGATGGCGCCGGTCGGGCAGGGCGCGATGCAGGCCAGGCACAACGCGCACTTGTCGGCATCGACGACGTAATTGCGCGAGTCATGGCTGATGGCGTGCTGCGGGCAGACGGACTCGCAGGTGTTGCAGCGGATGCAGATCTCGGGGTCGATCAGATGTTGCTTGATGACGGCTTCTGTCATGATCATGCCTCTTTGTTTTTTGGATAGCCTGCGTATTTTTGCGTCGTTTGTAGGGGATGCGTTAACTCTGGATCAGGCGGCTGGGGTGCACTGCTTCGTTCGTGTCCCCCGCCCTTCGGGCTCCTCCTTGACCTCACTGCGCAGTACACCCCAGCCACCTGATCTTGCGCACCATGCTTGCTCGCCCGCAAACCATACCGTTCGCAGCAGGGGGAGTGGGGTACGTGCCATAGCGAAGTCAAGGAGGAGCCCTGAGGCTCAGGCCTCAGGGCGGGGGACATGAGCGGCGGTATGTACCCCACTCTCCCTGCGAGCTCAGCAGCGACCTAGGCATGCATGCCACAAACCAAACCATCAGTTGAATCGCACGTACTCGAAGTCGGCCGGCTGGCGGTTGATGCCCAGCAGCGGCGGCGCGATCCAGTTGGCAAACTTGCCGGGCTCGACCACCCGCCCCATCAGGCCGGCGACAAAGGCGCGGTCGCTGGCCGACGGCAGCCACTGGTCCACGTGGGCGTTCCACTCGGCGGCGCTGAGCACGCGCCCGTCGGGCGACACCCTGACACCGGCCAGCGCGCCGATGTTGCGGTGAAAGGCCTTGTGCGGCACCTTCAATTTGAACGGGATGCCGGCCTTGTCGATGACCCGGTTCCAGCGCT
Source organism: Rhodoferax sp. (assembly GCA_021731215.1). GTDB lineage: Bacteria > Pseudomonadota > Gammaproteobacteria > Burkholderiales > Burkholderiaceae_C > Rhodoferax. The sequence continues at coordinate 673 of JAKFXU010000051.1, read as the reverse complement.
CGACGCCGCCGATCGAATCCAAAATGTAGTCGTCGCGCAGCACTTCGTTGAGGGCGTTGAGCATCGGCACTTCGCGCTCGATCAGTTGCTCGCCCTGCACCGCCAGCACCTGGTAGCGGCTGCCCTTGAGGATGTGGTCGTCCAGGCGTTTGCCTTCCTCATAGCGGCCTTTCAGGCCGGTGCTGTAGAAGGTGGCGGCGTTGCTCGACTCGTCGGAACCGAACAGGTCGATCGTCACGCTGAAGTGGAAATTGAGGTAGCGCTGCAGCGTGGGCAGGTCGATCACGCCGGCCGCGCGCAGCTTAGCCGGGTCGTCGGTTTTGAGTTCGTTCATGGCCGCGCAGGTGCGCGCGATGATGCGCGAGACGCCGGATTCGCCGACGAACATGTGGTGCGCTTCTTCGGTCAGCATGAACTTGGTGGTGCGCGCCAGCGGGTCGAAGCTGCTCTCGGCCAGCGCGCACAACTGGAACTTGCCGTCGCGGTCGGTGAAGTAGGTGAACATGAAGAAGCTCAGCCAGTCGGGCGTTTCTTCATTGAAGGCCTGCAGGATGCGCGGGTTGTCCTGCTGGCCGCTGCGCCGCTGCAACAGCGCCTCGCCTTCCTCGCGCCCGTCGCGGCCGAAGTATTTGTGCAGCAGGTAGACCATCGCCCACAGGTGGCGGCCTTCTTC
>JAKFXU010000110.1 GCA_021731215.1 Rhodoferax sp. | reverse complement strand
GCTGACCAAAGACGGCTACATCCTGGGCTATGAGGCGCGCTTGAACCCGCTCAAACTCGGTGCCGGCCTGATGGTGTTTGTGGAGGTGCTGCTCGACCGCACCACGCCCAATGTGTTTGACGCCTTCAAGGCAGCGGTGCAGGTGCGCTCCGAGATCATGGAATGCCACATGGTGGCCGGCGGCTTTGACTACCTGCTCAAAACCCGCATGGCCGACATGAGCGCCTACCGCGCATTCGCCGGCACCGTGCTGTGGCAACTGCCCGGCGTGCGCGAAACCCGCACCTACGCCGTGATGGAAGAAGTCAAGAACACGACCCACTTGCCGCTGCACTGAGGCGGGCGTCGCGCGCGCCAAAAATGGCGCTGCCGACGCGCACCAGGGTGCTGCCGCAGGCGATGGCGGCTTCCAGGTCGGCGCTCATGCCGATCGACAGGGTATCGAGCGCCAGCCCGTCGGCCTTCAGTGCGTCGAACACGGCCTTCACCCGTTCAAACACGGCGCAGGCCGTGGCAAAGTCAGGGGCCGGCTCGGGGATGCTCATGACGCCGCGCAGACACAAGTTGGGCAGGCTCGCCACCTGCTGCGCCAGCGCCAGCGCGTGCGCCGGCAACACGCCTGATTTGGTGGCGCCGCCATCGACGTTGAGCTGGAGGCACACCTGCAGTGGCGCCAACACCGGTGGGCGCTGCGCGCTCAGGCGCTGTGCGGTCTTGAGTCGATCAACCGTGTGCACCCAGTCAAAGTGCTCGGCCACCAGCCGCGTCTTGTTGCTCTGGAGCGCTCCGATGCAGTGCCACTCCAGAGGCAAGTGGCGCAACTGGCTGATTTTTTGCACCGCTTCCTGGATGTAGTTCTCGCCAAACGCGGTTTGCCCGGCGCCATAGGCTTGCTCCAGCGCTGGCGCGCCAAAAGTCTTGGAGACCGCCAGCAGGCGGACCTCGCGCGGATCACGGCCGGCGCTGCGGCAGGCCGCCGCGATGCGCTGGCGCACGGTTTGGAGATTGGTCTCAATCATGGTCATAATTAGCCCAAGCGTAACAAACGACAAGAGGACCCTGTGGACATAACCCAACTGCTGGCCTTCAGCGTCAAGAACAAGGCGTCCGACCTGCATCTGTCGGCCGGCCTGCCGCCCATGATTCGCGTGCACGGCGACGTGCGGCGCATCAACGTCGAGCCGCTGGACCACAAGGCGGTGCATGCCATGGTGTACGACATCATGAACGACTCGCAGCGCAAGGCCTATGAAGAGTTCCTGGAGCTCGACTTCTCGTTCGAGATCGAGGGGCTGGCGCGCTTTCGGGTCAACGCCTTCAACCACCAGCGCGGCGCCGGCGCGGTGTTCCGCACCATTCCGAGCAAAATCCTGTCGCTGGAACAATTGAACGCGCCCAAGATTTTTGCCGATCTGGCCTTGAAGCCGCGCGGCATGGTGCTGGTGACCGGGCCCACCGGCTCGGGCAAGTCGACCACGCTGGCCGCCATGGTCAACTTTCTCAACGAGACCGAGTTTGGCCACATCCTGACGGTGGAAGACCCGATCGAGTTTGTGCACGAATCCAAGAAATGCCTGGTCAACCAGCGCGAGGTCGGCCCGCACACGCTGAGCTTTGCCGCCGCCCTGCGCTCGGCGCTGCGCGAAGACCCGGACGCCATTCTGGTGGGCGAAATGCGCGACCTGGAAACCATCCGGCTGGCGATGACGGCGGCGGAAACCGGCCACCTGGTGTTTGGCACACTGCACACCTCGAGCGCAGCCAAAACGATTGACCGCATCATTGACGTGTTTCCGGCCGAAGAAAAAGAGATGATCCGCGCCATGCTGTCCGAATCGCTGCAGGCCGTGATCTCGCAGACCCTGTGCAAGACCAAGGACGGCCAGGGCCGCGTGGCGGCGCATGAAATCATGCTCGGCACCAGCGCCATCCGCAACCTGATCCGCGAGGCCAAGGTGGCGCAGATGTACTCCAGCATTCAGACCGGCAACAGCCTGGGCATGCAGACGCTGGACCAGAACCTGTCCGACCTGGTCAAGCGCAACATCATCAGCCCGGCCGAAGCGCGCAGCAAAGCCAAGATTCCCGACAACTTCCCCGGCTAACGGGCATGACTTCCAAAGGCGCCCCAAACCATGAAAGTCCTGCCCGTTTTCCCTCTCCCCCAACCCCTCTCCCGTGCTCGGGCGAGGGGAGCGAAGTGAGTCGCTGCCCGACTTTCACGCTCAGTACCTGACCCGACCTGCTGGAACGCGCCATGAAAGGAATCCTTGGACTGCTGCGACACATGCGCAAACCGGAGCCGCCGGAGGAACGGCTGGACTCGATGCTGTTCACCACCGCCTTTGCCGAGCCCGGCCCGAATGCCAGCCCGCCGGTGCCGTGGCCGGCGCGCGCAGTCGAGGTCGGGGCCACCGGCCTGAACCCGAGCCGCGGCACCCGGCTGCTGCAGGTGCTGTGGGCCCAGGACAAATTCATGTGCCAGCTCGATCAGAACGCGATCGCGCGCCTGCAGCGGTTTTTTGAATTCGCCAGCGTGCCCGCAAAGCGCGACCTGATCCGCCAGGACGAGTACGGCAACTTCATGCTGGTGCTGCTGAGCGGGCGCATTGCGATAGATCGCACCCAGCCCTGGGGCGAGCGCCTGCGCCTGGCCGAGGCGACGCCGGGCGAGATTCTGGGCGAGATGTCGTTGCTCGACAGCGGCATCCGGTTTTCCGCCTGCAGCACGCTGAGCCCGTGCGACATCGCCGTGCTCGGTGCCGACGCCCTGGACCAGATGCTGGGCACAGACCCGGCGCTGGCGGCCAACCTGATCGCGCTGCTGGCGCGCAAGCTGTCGCTGCGCATGCGCGTCATCAGCGCTCGGCTCAACGACCAGAAATAATCGACCCCAGCAGGAGCCCTCATGGAACGCGATCAAGCCACCAAATTCGTCAACGACCTGCTCAAGCTGATGATCAGCCGCAATGGCAGCGACTTGTTCCTCACCGCCGATTTTCCGCCCGCGGTCAAGGTGGACGGCAAAATTACCAAGGTCTCGCCGCAGCCACTCAACGCCGCGCACACGCTGTCGCTGGCGCGCTCGATCATGAACGACAAGCAGGTGGCCGAGTTCGAGCGCACCAAGGAGAGCAACTTCGCCATCGCGCCGCCGGGCGTCGGGCGCTTTCGCGTCAACGCCTTTATCCAGCAGGGCAAGGTCGGCCTGGTGTTGCGGGTGATCCCGATGTCTCTGCCCTCGATCGATGGCCTGGGCATGCCGCAAGTGCTCAAGGAGGTGACGATGACCAAGCGCGGCCTGTGCATTCTGGTGGGTGCCACTGGTTCGGGCAAGTCAACCACGTTGGCGGCCATGGTGGATTGGCGCAACGAGAACTCGTTCGGCCACATCATCACGGTCGAGGACCCGATCGAGTTTGTGCATCCGCACAAGAACTGCGTGGTGACGCAGCGCGAGGTCGGCATCGACACCGACAGTTGGGGTGCCGCCCTGAAAAACACGCTGCGCCAGGCGCCCGACGTCATTCTGATGGGGGAGATTCGCGACCGTGAAACCATGGAGCATGCGGTGGCGTTTTCCGAGACCGGGCACTTGTGCCTGGCCACCCTGCACGCCAACAGCGCGAATCAGGCGCTCGACCGCATCATCAACTTCTTTCCCGAAGAGCGGCGCGCCCAGTTGTTGATGGACCTGTCGCTCAACCTCAAGGCGATGGTGTCGCAGCGCCTGATTCCCAAGCAGGACGGCCGAGGTCGCACGGCGGTGGTCGAGGTGATGCTCAATTCGCCGCTGATTTCCGACATGATCTTCAAGGGCGAGGTCACCGAAATCAAGGAGATCATGAAGAAAAGCCGCAACCTTGGGATGCAGACCTTCGACCAGGCCCTGTTCGACGCCTATGAGAACAACCTGATCACCTTCGAAGACGCCCTGCGCAACGCCGACTCGCTCAATGACCTGCGCCTGCAGATCAAACTCAACAGCCAGCGCGGCAAATCCCAGGACCTGGGTGCCGGCACCGAAAACTTCGCCATCGTTTAACTCCGTCCGGGCTGAGCCTGTCCACGCCCTTTCTTCCTTTGTGCCGGCCCCTGGACCCGCTCGGGGCTGCGAAACTTTGCAACTAACACCATGAGCAGTACCAATCCTAAAAGCTACCCCGCCGGCCCGTCACACCGAGTCGCTTTTCTCGGCCTGGGCGTAATGGGCTACCCGATGGCCGGGCATCTGGCGCTGGCCGGGCACCAGGTTACGGTCTACAACCGCACGCCGGCCAAATCGATCGCCTGGTGCGCAGAATTTGCGGGGAGCAACGGATCCCAACGCGCCGCCACACCACGGCAAGCCGCCCAAGGCGCCGACATCGTGTTTTGCTGCGTCGGCAACGACGCTGACTTGGCGCAAGTCACGCTCGGCGCCGACGGCGCCTTGGCCGGCATGAAACCGGGCGCGGTCCTGGTCGATCACACCACGGCCTCGGCCAGCGTGGCGCGCGAGCTGTACGGCGCAGCCAAAAACCTGGGCCTGCAGTTTGTCGATGCGCCGGTATCGGGCGGCCAGGCCGGTGCCCAGAATGGCGCGCTGACTGTGATGTGCGGCGGTGATCCGGCCGCGTTTGATGCGATGCAACCGGTGGCGATGGCCTTTTCCAAAGCCGTCACCCTGCTCGGCGCCAGTGGCGCCGGCCAGTTAGCCAAAATGGTGAACCAGATTTGCATTGCCGGGCTGGTGCAGGGTTTGAGCGAGGCGATCGCCTTTGGCCAGCAGGCCGGGCTCGACATGAACCAGGTGCTCGAGGTGATCGGCAAAGGCGCGGCGCAAAGCTGGCAGCTCGACAACCGCGGCAAGACCATGGTGGCCGATAAATTTGATTTTGGCTTTGCGGTGGACTGGATGCGCAAGGACCTCGGTCTGGTGCTCGACGAGGCCAAGCGCAACGGCGCGCGCCTGCCGGTGACGGCGCTGGTGGACCAGTTTTACGCCGACGTGCAGCACATGGGCGGCAAGCGCTGGGACACCTCCAGCCTGATCCGGCGGCTGCGCTAGCCTGCGATTGGGGCACGGTTAACGAAGCGCTCGCCGGTTGCAGCCTCGCGCGCGACGGCAACGCTGGCCGAGTCCGCCATGAAAGCGCGTTCGGCGCTGACCAGGGCATCCGGCGCAAGCCGGAGCCCGTTGCGCGACAGCAGCGCCGCCAGTCGCGCTCAGCCTTCGCGGCTTTTTCACTGCGCTCGTCGTCGATGGCGCGCAACCACAACAGCACCGGTTTGGGGCTGGGGCATCACGCGCCAAGTCGCTGGCCAGCACCGCTTGGGGCCAGCCAGGCGGTGATGCGGCCGGGCAGCGCGTCGTCCAGGTAGGCCAGTACCTGGGCGCGGCGGTAGTTCAGGATGCGGTAGATGCCAAAGTCGAGTTCGGCCAGATCGAGCTTGAGAATGTCGCGCTTGAGCAGGTTCAAAAAACGGTTTTGTGAGGGGTCTTGCGCGCAGGGGCCTTGGGAGGCTTGAATTTTGGCCATGGTGGATTGTCGGTTACACGTCAGGGCAGGCTGGCCAGATGCGTCTGCGCGGTGCGGCCCAACTTTTCGTCAAAGGTGACCAGTGGGGCTTTGAGTTCGGTGGCAAGCCACAGGTAGGCCGCGTCGTAGGCGGATAATTTGTAGCGAAGCGCCAATTGGTGCTGTGCCTGTGCATCTGTGCGGTGTAGTTCAATGTCCTGTTCTGCGTAGTCGGACAGTGCCAGGGTGATAAGCGCTTGCGGCCACCCGAGGCGACCTTTTTTTAACGCTACGCTGATGATTTCATGGTCGAGCAGGTAAGGGGCATGGAGCGTTTTGCCAGTCATCAGGCGCAGCGCCTGGTCGCACGTTTCCTCCTCGAAGAGGGCGGCACTCAATACGCTGCAGTCCACCACCAAGGGCGGTCTCATCAGATAGGTTGCGGGTGGCTCTGCAACATAAAGAGACGGCGATGCCGACGACGCGCGGGCTGGCGAGTTGGACGAAGCCGCTACGCGGAGTAGTCCACCCCTGAGCTGACACGATTTATTCTGCACATTCACCCCGTCAATTCCGATGGGGTGATTCTGCAACATTTCGTGAGGACACAGCAGCATGAAGACC
>JAKFXU010000191.1 GCA_021731215.1 Rhodoferax sp. | reverse complement strand
GGCGGGCGCGGCTTTTTTAGCTGCCGCTTTTTTCGCCGGTGCCGCTTTCTTGGTTGCTACTGTCTTCGCGGGTGCCGCTTTCTTGGCGGGAGCGGCCTTTTTTGCGGCCGGTTTTTTTGCAGTTGCCATTTGATATTCTCCTTGATCAATTTACAAAGAGCACTTCATGCGAGTTGGAATGCATGAAGCGATCCATGGTGTTGGGCTCAATCCCAGCACCATGAACTCGGGGACACAAACGGCGCTTGCCCGCTTTGGGGCAATCAAGCGCTTGTGAAATTCTGTTGGTCATTGGTTAATCCTCAATCCCAGCACAGCGCGCCGCCGGACTGATATTCAATGACGCGCGTCTCGAAGAAATTGCGTTCCTTCTTCAGGTCAATCATTTCGCTCATCCACGGGAACGGATTCTCTTCGTTCGGGAACAGTGCGTCGAGTCCAATCTGCGTCGCGCGCCGGTTGGCGATATAGCGCAAATAGCCTTTGAACATGGAGGCATTCATGCCCAGCACGCCGCGCGGCATGGTGTCCTCGGCGTATTGGTATTCAAGCTCCACCGCCTGCTCGAACAGCGTCCTGATTTCGGCCTTGAATTCGGCGCTCCACAACTGCGGGTTTTCCAGCTTGAGCTGGTTGATCAGGTCAATGCCAAAGTTGCAGTGCATCGACTCGTCGCGCAGGATGTACTGGTATTGCTCGGCCGCACCCGTCATCTTGTTTTGCCGGCCCAGGGCCAGAATCTGGGTGAAGCCGACATAGAAAAACAGGCCTTCCATCAGGCAGGCAAACACGATCAGCGACTTCAGCAGCGTTTGGTCGGTTTCGGCGGTGCCGGTCTTGAACGCCGGGTCCATGATGGCTTCAATGAAGGGCAGCAGGAACTGGTCCTTGTCGCGAATCGACTGGACTTCGTTGTAGGCGTTGAAGATCTCGCTTTCGTCCAGGCCCAGCGACTCCACGATGTACTGGTAGGCGTGGGTATGAATCGCTTCTTCAAAGGCCTGGCGCAACAAGAACTGGCGGCACTCGGGCGCCGTGATGTGGCGGTAAGTGCCGAGCACGATGTTGTTGGCGGCCAGCGAATCGGCCGTGACGAAAAAGCCGAGATTGCGTTTGATGATGCGCCGCTCGTCCTCGGCCAGGCCGTTGGGGTCTTTCCACAGCGCGATGTCGCGCGTCATGTTGACTTCTTGCGGCATCCAGTGGTTGGCGCAACTGGAGAGGTATTTTTCCCAGGCCCATTTGTACTTGAACGGGACCAGTTGGTTGACGTCGGTCTTGCCATTGATGATGCGCTTGTCAGCGGCATTGATGCGGTGCGGGCGGCTGGCGGCAAACGGCGCAGGCGGCTCTGGTGAGCGGCTGCTCGATGAGCCGCGTGCAACAGACAATGGCAAAGTGGGCTTGACTTCTTCGTCCCAGGTCAACATAAGTATTTCCAATCAGCGAATTATGAGAGCAGCGAATTGAAATGAAAAGTCTTCATTCACCTCGCTGCCCGATTGCGTCGGCAAGTGTTGTGCAGCAACATCGCATCGCCATGAAGGCGCCCGTCGCAGCCGCCTCATTGGCATGACTCACAGCTCGGATCGTCGACACCGCAAAACGCGATGTCGGTGGCCGGGCCGCTGGCGGCCAGCTGCATTTTTGCCGCAGCGGCGGCGGCGTTGAGCGCACTCCTGGCGCCACTGCCGTGCTGCGCTTGATGGCCGCTGGCCACCGCATTCATGCGCCCGGCGCTGACGGTGGATTTCTCGGCATGGGTGGCCGACAGGGTGCGCAGATAGTAGGTCGTTTTCAGGCCGCGCAGCCAGGCCAGCTTGTAGGTGTCGTCGAGCTTTTTGCCCGAGGCCCCGGCCATGTAAATATTGAGCGACTGGGCCTGATCGATCCACTTCTGGCGCCGCGCCGCCGCTTCCACCAGCCAATGCGCCTCCACCTCGAACGCGGTGGCGTACAAGGCCTTGATGTCAGCCGGCACCCGGTCGATCGGATGCAAGGAACCGTCGAAGTGTTTGAGGTCCATCACCATCACCTTGTCCCACAACCCCAGGCGCTTGAGGTCGCGCACCAGGTAGTGGTTGACGATGGTGAATTCACCCGACAGATTGGACTTGACGGAGAGGTTGCCAAAGCAGGGTTCAATCGAGGCGTCGACGCCGATGATGTTGGAGATGGTGGCGGTGGGGGCGATGGCGGTGCAGTTGGCGTTGCGCATGCCGTCGCGGGCAATCTTCTGGCGCAGGGCGTCCCAGTCCAGCGTGGCCGAGCGGTCCACCTCCACATAGCCGCCGCGCGCGCGCCAGCAGATCGAGCGTGTCGAGCGGCAAGATGCCCTGCTGCCAGAGCGAGCCGGGGTAGCTGGAATACGGACCGCGCTCGCGCGCCAGTTCGGTCGAGGCCCAGTAGGCGTAGTAGCAGACCGCCTCCATCGACTGGTCGGCAAACGCCACGGCCGCGTCGCTGGCATACGGCAGGCGCAGCTCGTACAGGCTGTCCTGGAAGCCCATCAGCCCCAGGCCGACCGGGCGATGCCGCAGATTGGAGTCGCGCGCTTTTTTGACGGCGTAGTAGTTGATGTCGATGACGTTGTCGAGCATGCGCATCGCGGTGGTGATGGTCTGCTGCAGCTTGGCGTGATCGAGCACTTTGGCCCCGCCGTCAGCGCCGTCCTTCAGGTGCTGGCGCAGGTTGACCGAGCCGAGGTTGCAGACGGCGGTCTCGCTGTCGCTGGTATTGAGCGTGATCTCGGTGCACAGGTTGCTGGAGTGCACCACCCCGGCGTGCTGTTGCGGCGAGCGGATGTTGCAGGCGTCCTTGAACGTGATCCAGGGGTGGCCGGTTTCAAACAGCATGGTCAGCATCTTGCGCCACAGATCGGACGCCGCCAGCGTGCGGGTCGGCTTGATTTCGCCGCGCGCCGCTTGTTCTTCGTAGGCGACATAGGCGGTCTCAAAATCGGCGCCGAACTTGTCGTGCAGATCGGGCACGTTATTGGGCGAGAACAGGGTCCACTGGCCTTTTTCGATGACACGGCGCATGAACAGGTCGGGAATCCAGTTGGCGGTGTTCATGTCGTGGGTGCGCCGGCGATCATCACCGGTATTTTTGCGCAACTCCAGGAATTCTTCGATGTCCAGGTGCCAGCTTTCCAGGTAGGTGCACACCGCGCCCTTGCGCTTGCCGCCCTGGTTGACCGCCACGGCGGTGTCATTGACCACTTTCAGGAACGGCACCACCCCTTGCGACTCGCCATTGGTGCCCTTGATGTGGGCGCCCAGCGCGCGCACCCGGCTCCAGTCGTTGCCCAGGCCGCCGGCGTATTTGGACAGCAGGGCGTTCTCCTTGATCGATTCATAAATGCCGTCCAGATCGTCCGGCACGGTGCTCAGGTAGCAACTGGAAAGCTGCGAGCGCAGGGTGCCGCTGTTGAACAGCGTCGGCGTGCTGGACATGAAATCGAACGAAGACAGCACCTCGTAGAACTCGATGGCGCGCGCCTCGCGCTCGATCTCGCCCAGCGCCAAGCCCATCGCCACGCGCATGAAGAAGGTCTGCGGCAACTCGATCCGCGCTTTGCCGACGTGCAGAAAATAGCGGTCGTACAGGGTTTGCAGACCGAGGTAGTCAAACTTCAGATCGCGCTCGGCTTTCAGTGCCGCCGCCAGGCGGGGCAGGTCAAACTGCAGCAGCTTGGGGTCGAGCAGCTCGTTGGCCACCCCTTTTTTGATGCATTGGGGGAAGTAATCGAGGTAGGCCTGTGCCAGGTCGGCCTGCGCCAGGTCGCGGCCCAGCACTTCCTTGGCGATGGTGTGGAACAGCAGGCGCGCCGTGGCATAGGTGTAGTCGGGGTCTTGCTCGATCAGGGTGCGCGCCGCCAGCACCGAGGCTTTGTAGACTTCGTCCAGCGGCACGCCGTCGTACAGGTTGCGCAGGGTCTCGGCCATGATCGGTTCGGGCTTGACGTCGGCGCCCAGGCCGGCGCAGGCCGCCTCGATCAGGTGCTTGAGTCGCTCCAGATCGAGCACGATGCGCTCGCCCCGGTCGAGTGCATGCAAGGGCGCGGCCGCCGCGGTCGCCTGCGCTGCGCTTTTGGCGCGCTGCTGGCTGCGCTGTTCCCGGTACAGCACGTAGGCGCGCGCAATTTCATGATGGCCGCCGCGCATCAAGCACAGTTCCGCCTGGTCCTGCACGTCTTCGATGTGAAAGGTGCCGCCCGCCGGGCGCGAGCGCAGCAGGGCGCGGATCACGGTCTGCGTCAGGCCGTCGACCGTTTCACGCACGCTGGCCGAGGCCGCGCCTTGCGTGCCATGCACCGCCAGAAAAGCCTTCATCATGGCGACGGCGATCTTGTGGGGCTCAAACGGCACCACCGCGCCGTTGCGGCGGATGATCTGGTAGTGGCTCAGTGCATGGAGCGCCCCAGGCGCGGCGTCCGCGGCGCTGGGCGGCGCCAGCACGTCGGTCTGGATGGCGGCAGGGGAGTTGGAAGCGGTTTGCATTTGTCTCCTTATCGGTGGTTGTGTTTTATGGAGGCTGCGGGTCACTGCGCGCCGCACCGCGGTTGGTGGCGGGCCGGCAAGCCGAGCAAGCAGGACACACTATATATGGGGTCTGGAGCGATTACAAGCCACTACCGGTAGTGTCTGATCCACAAAAGTGGGTATTTCCAGAACAGTCGCCAAGGCGGCACGACCCGGAGAAAAATTCACCCTGGAATTTTTGCGCCAACGCTATTCGGAAAATACGGCGGAGTTCGTGGGCACGCTGCGCTTTGCCCACCCTACGGGGCGGAGTCCGTGGGCACGCTGCGCTTGGCCCACCCTACGGGGCGGAGGTGTTGCCAGCCATATGGCTTGTCAAAACACCAGCGGGAAAGTACGCAGCTGCCAAGCCCAGGGTCTGTTGGAAAAGTGGCCAGTCGAAGCCCGCGCCGGGGTCGGCCTTGCGGCCTGGCGCCACATGTTCGTGGCCGGCGATATGAGCGATGGGGTAGCGTTGCAGCAGGGCCGCGCACAGGCCCGCCAGCGTTTCATATTGACTGTCTTCAAAGCGGCCGCCTGCGACGCCTTCGAGCTCGATGCCGATCGAGTCATCGTTGCAGTTGCTGCGGCCGCGGTAATGGGAGATGCCGGCATGCCAGGCGCGCTTATCGCAACTGACGAACTGCAGCAGTTCGCCGTGGCGACGGATGAAGAAGTGCGCCGACACCTGCAGGCCCTCGATCGTTTTGAAGTAGGGGTGCTGGTTCCAGTCGAGTTGGTTGCTGAACAGGCGTTGCACCGCGTCACCCTCATACTGGCCCGGCGGCAGGCTGATGGAATGCAGCACGATCAGATCAACCGGGGCCCCGGCCGGACGCGGGCCGAAATTGGGACAAGGCCGCTGGCTGGCAAATTGATACCAGCCCGCCTGCCAAAGCGGCGCCGGCTCTGGCGCGTCAGACCGATTCATCGGACCCGTCGCCGTTTGGCGGGTTGTCGATGCGCAGTCGCGCGATGCGATAGCGCATTTGGCGCAGGCTCAAACCCAGGCGCGCCGCCGCCGCCGTGCGGTTGAAGCCCGATTGCTGCAGCGCCTGGATCAAGATCTCGCGCTCGGCGCTGTCGAGATGGCCTTGCAAGTCGCTGGGCAGGCGGCTCTGCGCGTCATCCGCGGGCGGCGCTGCCGGGCCGGGTTCGCCAGCGCCGGGCCCCAGCGCTGGAGGCATGGCGGGTTCGATCCGGAGCTCATCGGCATCGCTCAGGGCGACCGCCCGGTGCAGCACATTCTCCAGTTCGCGCACATTGCCCGGCAGCGGATCGCGCGCCAGTTGTTCCAGTAGCGCGGGCGCCAGCGTGGGTACCGGGATGCCGGATTCATGGGCAATGCGCTGCAGCAGGGCGTGGCACAGCGCGGGCAGGTCTTCGCGCCGCTCGCGCAAGGGCGGGATCACAATTTCGATCACGTTCAAGCGGTAATACAGGTCTTGCCGAAAGCGTCCGGCCTGCACTTCGGCCGCCAGGTCCTTGTGGGTGGCGCTGATGATGCGCACGTCAACCGCCTCTTCCTGGGGCGATCCGAGCGGGCGGATGCGGCGCTCCTGAATGGCGCGCAGCAGCTTGGCTTGCATCGCCAGCGGCAAGTCGCCAA
>JAKFXU010000120.1 GCA_021731215.1 Rhodoferax sp. | reverse complement strand
CACCCAAACAGCACCGCAGGTGCGCCTAATGGACAATCTGGGTTGAAGTAAATCACTCGTGCACCGCCTCGCTTGCCCATGCCCTGACGTGTCCAGCACACTTTGCGCAAACTGCCCGCACCAGGAATCACATCGCCTGCGAGCGCATTGTCAGCAATCCAGTCGATGAACTCCGTGCGCTCGGCGTCACTCCAGACCCTGGCCGACCATTCGATGAATTCCGGGGACTCGATAACTGTTCGCATGAATTTATTGTAACAACAAACAATGGACTTGCTAATTGGCTGCCGTCGCTCGCCTTGTTTCTGCTCACTCAAAAATCGGGGCGAGTTTGGCCAGCACTTCTTCCATGATCGAGGCTGGCAAGGTGTCTACCTTGCGCGCGTTGCGAGCGCCAAGATCAAACACGCGGGGCTGATCGCAACGCACGACACCGGTTGTTTTGATCCCAGTGATGGGGACAGCGAACCCGATGCGGCGGGCGAAGTCGCCACCGCTCGTGATTGGGCAGACCACTGGCAATTTGGTCGCCTCGTTGAACTCGGTTGGCGATACAAGCAGAACAGGACGGCTGCCGCGTTGCTCCCGTCCTTCGGTCGGATCAAGCGAGACCAGGTAAATGTCGCCGCGCCTCATATCAACTCATCACCCACAGCGGGCGCATCGACCCATTGGCGTTCTTGCGCCGATTGGGGTTGTGAATAGTCCGAGGCGGCCAGCAACTCCGCGAGTGTGTAACGCGGCCTGGGTTTGGGCTCGACCACCAGGCGGCCATCGGCGACGACCACGCCCACCGTAGCCCCCACTTGCAGGTGCAATTGATCGAGGAACGCTGGTGGAACGGCCAGCATGACCGAGCCGCCGACCTTGCGCAGATTGGTTGTGTGCATGATGCACTCCATTCAATTGAATTATACTTAAGTATAATCAACATCGGTGCGAGTTGCAAGTCTCGGCACAAACTTGGTGTGTTCAGGATTTTTATGAGTCCGGCTGGAATTCGCAATTTGTCATACAATTTGTCTAACAAAATTCCAGGAGCTGGCATGAACACCGTCACCTCACGCGAGGTCATTCATAATTTTGCTGGCGTCGCCGCGCGCATCGCCGCTGGCGAGGAGTTGACCGTCACCCGCTATGGCAAACCGGTGCTCAAGCTGGTTCAAGTTGCCCCGGCCGAGTTGAGTTCGCAGGAGCGCGAAGCCTTGGCCCAAAAGCTGTTGTCGATCCGGATGACGCGCTCGCTTGGCAAAAAGTTCGAACGCGGCGATGCTTACGATGATTGAGTTGCCCTGGACGATAGACACCAATATTTTGGTTTATGCCACTGAGACAGATGCGCCGGTGGAGAAGCAGCGTATTGCGAAACAATTGTTGAAGCGCCTGACTTTGAGTCCGCAGGCTTGTCTGGCTGGGCAGGTTCTGGGCGAGTTCATGAGTGTGGTGCTCCGGAAAAAAGCGATGGCCCCTGCACAAGCCTTCGCGGCGGTGCGCTTGTTGTCGCAGGCGGCCCGGGTGCTGGGGGCATCGCAGCCAGCTTATGAACAAGCCTGGAAATTGACCGCCACGCACAAGTACCAGATTTGGGATGCGCTGATTGTTGCAATTTGCGCTGAAAATGGCGTGAAAACCCTGTATTCGGAAGATGCCGGGTCTTTGAAACGTCCCCTGGGGGTTCATGTAATCAACCCGTTTGGCGAATTGGAAACCGCTTGATGGATGCCTTCTTGAGCACCTTGGATGCCGCCCTGCGCACCCTGTTTGCCAGGCCACGCGCGGCGCAGGCTTGCCCGACGCTGCCGGGCCAAGCGACCGAGCTGTCGGCGGCTGAAAAAGCGCAGGCCGGCGCCCTGATGCGGGTCAACCATGTGGGCGAGGTGTGCGCCCAGGCGCTGTACACGGCGCAGGCGTTGGCGACCCGAAACGAGGCGCTGCGCGCCCATTACGCCAGGGCGAGCCTGGAGGAAACCGATCATCTGGCGTGGACGCGGCAACGCCTGGATGAACTGGGGGCACGGCCCTCGCTGCTCAACCCGCTGTGGTACGCCGGCGCCTTCGGGCTGGGCCTGCTGGCCGGGCGGCTGGGCGAGCGGGTTAGCCTGGGCTTCGTGGTGGAGACTGAAAACCAGGTGGAGGCGCATCTGCAAAGCCACCTGGCGCTGCTGCCCGCCAACGACCACGCCTCGCGCGCGATCGTGGCGCAGATGAAGGATGACGAGGCGCGCCATGCGCTGGACGCCAAAAAGGCCGGTGCGGTGGAACTGCCGCAAGCCGTCAAAGGCCTGATGCGAGCCGCCGCCAAAATCATGACGACGGTGGCGTACCGGGTGTGAACCGGCTTCGCTCCTATTGATTGAAGAGCTTGCCCAGAATCAACAGACCAAGTGCCGTATTCAGGCCAACAGCCCACTTGAGAACCAGCAAATCAGACTTTAGCGGTGACAGAGCGATTTCAAGGTCTTTTTTTGTAATCAGTTCATCCTGTGCTTCAGCAATGACACGAACGACCGTTTCAGCCTGTTCAGGAGTGAAACCGGCTGTTTTAAGTTTGTCTGAAAGCTTCAGTGAATCAAAAGTAATGGTTGACATGACCCTAATCTACCTCAAATCTCCAGCAACTCAAAGCTGGTGGTGATTTCGGCTGTTTTGCCCAGCATGATGCTGGCGGAACAGTATTTTTCGTGGCTCATGGCGATGGCGCGTTCCACCGCTTGCGCCGGGATGGCCTTGCCGGTGACAGTGAAGTGCATGTGGATGCGGGTGAACACCTTGGGATCGACCTCGGCCCGCTCGGCGCTGAGTTTGACCGAGCAGCCCCGCACGTCATGGCGGCCGCGCTTCAAGATCAGCACCACGTCGTAGGCGCTGCAGCCGCCGGTGCCGGCCAATACCGTTTCCAGCGGGCGCGGCGCCAGGTTGAGGCCACCGTTTTCCGGCTTGACGGCATCCGGTGCGCCGTCCATCACCAAAGTATGGCCGCTGCCGGTTTCGGCCACAAACCCCATGCCCGAGCGCGTGCCCAGCGCGCCGGTCCAACTGACTGTACATTCCATTTTTTTGCCTTTTAAAAGAAATCAGATAGTTCGCCGTGCCAGGTCAGCGCATTGCCTGCCGGGCCGCTTCTGCCAGAAACCCGCTGCGCGTTTGCCCATGGGCGCGCGCGTATTCGTCAATGCGCTTGAGCGTGCGTCCGGGCAACGTGATGTTGACCTTTTCTGCCGGTCCCCAGTAGCTTTCAACTGGAACCTCGACCATGGCCCATACCCAGCCAGCAAAATCAGGATCGGACTGATGCACCGCCATTGCCGCTGGCGCAGGCAGATGCTGGCCATCTTCAGCCAACAACTCACAGTGCGCGTCAATCGCTTCGCGTGCATTGTCAAAGGCTTGCTCCAAGCTGTCCCCGGCTGAAAAGCAGCCCGGCAGATCGGGCACCACGACGCCATAGGCGGTGGTGTCCGTGCCCGGTTCGATGGCAATCAGGAATTTCATTTACCTTCTCCTTTGAGGCCTGCTTGCTTGAGCAGCTTGTGCACCAGGCCTGTGCCCAAATCCTTTTTGGGGTGCGGTACGCTAATGTGCCCGGCACGCGCCGGGTGATTAAACACGTGGTGACTTCCTCGTACCGAGCGCAATACCCAACCGTCAGCTTCAAGCTGTTTGATGATGTCTGCACTGCGCATGATGGTTATTATAACTACGAGTGCTTTCCCCGTCTTTCACGATGCCGGTCTTGCCATTTGCTGCACGGGTGGCGCTTATCATCACTTGCTGCATAAAGTCACCCATGAAAACCTCACACCTAAAACCCGCCGATTACCTGAAAAAAATCCTGACCGCCCGCGTCTATGACGTGGCGGTGGAGTCGGCGCTGGAGCCGGCCAAAGCGCTGAGCAAACGGCTGCACAACACGGTGCTGCTCAAGCGCGAAGACCAGCAGCCGGTGCACAGCTTCAAGCTGCGCGGCGCCTACAACAAGATGGCGCACCTGACACCCGAGCAATTGAAGAAAGGCGTGATTTGCGCCTCGGCCGGCAACCATGCACAAGGCGTGGCGCTGAGCGCGCGCAAACTCGGCACGCGCGCCGTGATCGTGATGCCCACCACCACGCCGCAGCTCAAGGTGGACGCCGTGCGCGCACTGGGCGGCGACGTGGTGCTGGCCGGCGACAGTTATTCCGATGCCTACAGCCACGCCGTGGCACTGGAGAAAAAACAGGGGCTGACCTTTGTGCACCCGTTTGACGACCCGGACGTGATTGCCGGCCAAGGTACGATTGCGATGGAGATGCTGCGCCAACTGCAGGGCCATGGCTCGAACCGGCTGGACGCCGTGTTTGTCGCGATCGGCGGCGGCGGCCTGATTTCAGGCGTGGCCAACTACATCAAGGCGGTGCGCCCGGAGATCAAGGTGATTGGCGTGCAGATGAACGACTCCGACGCCATGATGCAGTCGGTCGCCACCAAGAAACGGGTGACGCTGGCGGACGTCGGCCTGTTCTCGGACGGCACGGCGGTCAAGCTGGTGGGCGAGGAAACCTTTCGGATTGCGCGCACGCTGGTGGACGAGTTCATCACGGTCGACACCGATGCCGTCTGTGCGGCGATCAAGGATGTGTTTGTGGACACCCGCAGCATCGTGGAGCCGGCCGGCGCACTGGCGGTGGCGGCCATCAAGCAGTACGTGGCCACGCACAAGACCAAGGGCGAGACCTATTGCGCCATTCTGTGCGGCGCCAACATGAACTTTGACCGGCTGCGCTTTGTGGCCGAGCGCGCCGAGGTGGGGGAAGAGCGCGAGGCGCTGTTTGCGGTGACGATTCCGGAAGAGCGCGGCAGCTTCAAGCGCTTTTGCGAGTCAATCGGCAACCTGCCCGGTGGCCCGCGCAACGTGACCGAATTCAACTACCGCATCAGCGACGCGGCCCAGGCTCATGTGTTTGTCGGTCTGACCACGCACGGCAAGGGCGAATCGACCCGCATCGCCGCCAACTTCACACGGCACGGCTTCGAGGCGCTGGATTTGACCCACGACGAACTGGCCAAGGAGCACATTCGCCACATGGTCGGCGGCCACTCCAAACTGGCGCAGGACGAGCGCCTGCTGCGCTTTGTGTTCCCGGAGCGCCCCGGCGCCCTGCTGAAATTCTTGAGCCTGATGCGCCCGGGCTGGAACATCAGCCTGTTTCACTACCGCAACCAGGGCGCCGACTACGGCCGCATTCTGGTCGGGCTGCAGGTGCCAGTGGCTGACAACAAGGCGTTTGCCAAGTTTCTGCAGACGCTGGGCTACCCGTACGTGGAAGAAACCGGCAATCCGGTCTACCGGATGTTTTTGCAATCATGAGCGCCTCGCTGGACGGCAAGCTGGTGGTGGCGATCTCCAGCCGCGCCCTGTTCGACTTTGAGCAGGAAAACGAAGTGTTCGAGCAGGGCGACGACCGCGCCTATATGGCGCTGCAACTGCAGCGGCTCGACATCCCGGCCAAGCCGGGCGTGGCGTTTTCGCTGGTCAAGAAGTTGCTGGCCTTCAACCAAGCCGCGGCAAGTCCGAACGCCTTGCCCGACCCGGCCAGCCAGCCGGTGGAAGTCGTCATCCTGTCGCGCAACGACCCGGTCTCGGGCATGCGGGTGTTTCGTTCGGCCCAGCATTACGGCTTGCCGATTGAGCGCGGCAGTTTCACGCGCGGACAGTCGCCCTGGCGCTACCTCAAACCGCTGCACGCCAACCTGTTCCTGAGCACCCATTTGAGCGACGTGCGCGCCGCGCTGGAGGCCGGCGTGCCGGCGGCTCAGGTCTATCCCCAATCGGTCCATGCCGGCGATGCCTATCCGAATGAAGTGCGGATTGCTTTTGACGGCGATGCGGTGTTGTTCAGCGACGAGGCCGAGCGCGTTTATCAGGCGCAGGGTTTGCGCGCTTTTCAGCAGCACGAGACTGACAAGGCGCAGCAACCGCTGCTGGCCGGACCGTTCAAACCGCTGCTGGCGGCGCTGCAGCGCCTGCAACAAGAAGGCACGCCGAGCATGCGCATTCGCACCGCGCTGGTGACGGCGCGCAGCGCGCCGGCGCACGAGCGCGCCATTCGCACGCTGATGGACTGGAACATCGAGGTCGATGAGGCGATGTTCCAGTCCATCAGCG
>JAKFXU010000194.1 GCA_021731215.1 Rhodoferax sp. | reverse complement strand
GGCCAGCGTCGATGGGGTGCCGCTGTTTGAATGCCAGTATGGGACGCATAACGCGAAATATGCGATTCGGATTGACAAGAGTTTGCGAGGTAATGACCTCAATTGGAAGGGAGAACGACATGGCAGTTGATGAGAAACCGGCAGAAGATGACGGTATGGCCGATTGGGCCGAGGCGCTGCAGGAGCAGAAAAGCTCGGACGCCACCGGGGCCGCGCCCGGCGGCGTGCTATCGGGCGAGGCGCCGCGTCCTTTTTCGTCTTCGGCGGGCGAGGCGCAGATCAACGACATCAACATGGTGCTTGACATTCCGGTTCAGCTCTCGGTGGAGCTGGGCCGGACCAAGGTGCCGATCAAGCATATTCTGCAGTTGGGGCAAGGCTCGGTGGTCGAGTTGGACGCCCTGGCGGGCGAGCCGATGGACGTCTTGGTCAATGGCTATCTGATTGCGCAGGGTGAGGTGGTGGTGGTCAACGACAAATTCGGCATTCGTTTGACCGATGTCGTCACGCCCTCCGAACGCTTGCGCCGGGTCAGCAAAGGGTGACAGCGGCAATGACGCAAACCCTGATTTCGGTCGGACTCTTTGTTGTTCTGCTGGCGTTGGCGCCGCTGGCGCTGAAGTGGCTGCAACGCCGCTGGGCCACTGGGACAACTGGTCTGAGTTCGACCTCGCGCGTTATTTCGGCCGTGGCCGTTGGCCCCCATCAACGCGTGGTGACGGTCGAGGTCGGGCCCGAGGGGGCGCGCGTTTGGCTGACTTTGGGCGTCACGGCGCAAGCCATTACCTGTCTGCACAGTGCCGCGCCTGAGGCGCAAACCCCAGGCAGCGCACGTCCGGCGCTGCAAAGCACGCCGGGGCCATCATGAGGCAGGCGCTGGGTGTGAGCGCTCAAGACCGGCGTGCCGGCCAAGGCGGTGCCTGCTGGCGCCGGCTGGGCGTGGCCGGGCTGGCGCTGGTGGCGCAGTCGAGCGTGCTGGCCCAAAGTGGCGGCCAGTTGCCCTTGTTGATCGGCTCCGGCCCGTCCGGCGTGAGCTTTTCGGTGCCGATCCAGACCTTGCTGTTTTTTACCGCACTGTCGTTCTTGCCGGCGATTCTGCTCATGATGACCTCGTTCACGCGCATTGTGATCGTGCTCTCATTGCTGCGCCAGGCCCTGGGCACCCAGTCCGCACCGCCCAATCAGGTGATCATTGGCCTGTCGCTTTTTTTGACGTTCTTCGTCATGGGGCCGACGCTGGACAAGGTCTACAGCGAGGCTTATCTGCCGTACACCAAAAATTCCATTCCTTTTGAGCAGGCGCTGGAAAAAGCCGAAACCCCGATGCGACAGTTCATGAGCAAGCAAACGCGCCAGTCGGACCTCGCCCTGTTCGCCAAGCTGGCCAAACTGGAGCCGGGCGCCACGGCTGAAAATGTGCCGATGCGCGTTTTGGTGCCGGCGTTTGTGACCAGTGAACTGAAATCGGCGTTCCAGATTGGCTTCATGATTTTCATTCCCTTTCTGGTGATCGATATCGTGGTGGCCAGTGTCTTGATGTCGCTGGGCATGATGATGTTGTCGCCGGTGCTGGTGGCCTTGCCGTTCAAGCTCATGCTGTTTGTGCTGGCCGACGGCTGGAATTTGCTGATTGGCTCCTTGGCCGCCAGTTTTGTTACTTGAGGCTCGCCCATGAATGCACAAATGGTTTTGACAATGGGGCAGGAAGCCTTGTTCATGCTGCTGATGGTGGCGGCACCGGTATTGGGTGTGGTGCTGCTGGTGGGCCTGCTGGTCAGCCTGTTCCAGGCGGTCACCCAGATCAATGAAGCGACGCTGGCTTTTGTACCCAAACTGGTGGCAGCCATGGTGGTCTTTGCACTGGCCGGGCCGTGGATGCTGAACATTCTGGTGGAGTACATTCGCCGCACCATTGAAGCCATTCCCTCCGCGGTGATGTGAGTCGGGCGGCGCGTCATGATTTCGGTGACCGAGGCCCAGTTGGTGGCGTGGATATCGCCCATCCTGTGGCCTTTTCTGCGCGTGTTGGCGGTTTTTACCGCGGCCCCCATTTTTTCTTCCAAGGCTTTTCCGCTGCGCGCCAGAATTGCACTGGCATTCTTCATTGCGTTCGCGGCGCAACCCAGCCTGCAGGGCCAACCGCTCGTCAGCATCGCCGCACCCGAGGCCCTGGGCACCGTGATTCAGCAAGTTGGCATTGGACTGGCGATTGGTTTTACCGTGCGCCTGGTATTTGCCGCCGTCGAATTGGCGGGCGAAGTGGTCGGTTTTCAAATGGGTCTGGGCTTCGCCTCGTTCTTCAACCCCGCGCTCAACACCCAGTCGAGCGCGGTCGGGCGGTTTTTTGGTCAGTTGGCCGCTTTCTTGTTTGTGGTAATGAACGGCCACCTGTTGGTGATGATGGCCGTGATCAAGAGCTTTGACGCCTTTCCGCTGGATCAGAATTTTCTGGAAGCCTTGAAAAAAATGAAGCTCTATGAGCTGGGCACCGACTTGTTTGCCAGCGCGCTGTGGATTGCCTTGCCGATGGTCGGCATGCTGATGTTTGTCAATCTGGCGCTTGGCATCGTGTCACGGGTGGCGCCGCAGATGAATATTTATGCGATCGGCTTTCCGATCACGCTCACGGTCGGCCTGATCGGCATAGCGGCCACCTTGCCGATGCTCGATCAGCCGATGCTGGCGCTGATGGAGCGTGTGATCGACATTTTTGCCGGGACCTGAGCCAAGACCTAGCCCGGCCCCCACGCTTGTCACTTCGTGTACTGCGCGAGGCCTTGCAGGCCGCGGCTCGCGAGACGCTTCGCCTCTGTCGCCCGTCCAAGCCTGCTCAAGCAGGCTTGGAGCCGCGGGCTCCAGCCCCTTGGGGTCTCTATTTCAGTGGGGCGGCCCGGCGCGGCGGCCTAAACCAGTTCATTGCGGATGGCGTACACCGTGAGTTCGGCGTTGTTGGAGAGTTTGAGTTTTTCCAGCACGCGGGAGCGGTACACGCTGACGGTTTTGGGGCTCAGCATCAACTCTTCGGCGATGTCGGACAAGCGCTTGCCAGAGGCAATTTTCAGCAGGGTCTGCAGCTCCCGTTCTGACAGCGCGGCATGCAGGGTGGTATTTTCTGGGGTGCTCAGGCTCTCGACCAGCATGTGGGCGACGGCGGACGTGACGTACTTGCGTCCCTGGGCGACGGTGCGCACGGCGGTGATCAGGTCGGCCGGGTCGCCGGCCTTGTTCAGGTAGCCTTGCGCGCCAGCGCGCAGACAGCGAATGGCGTACTGGTCTTCCGGAAACATGGAAACGATCAGTACCTTGATCGGCGAACTGGCTTCGCGCAAGCTCGACAACACCTCCAATCCGCCGCGGCCGGGCAGATTGAGGTCGAGCACCAGCACGTCACAGGCTGCGCTGCGCATGGCCTCGCGCACTTCGGCATAGCTGGCGGCTTCGGCGGTGACTTGAATATCGACCGCCTCGGCCAGCGTTTCCCGGATGCCGCGGCGCACCATGGCGTGGTCGTCACAAAGAATAACGCGGATCATGCCAATCGGCTCCCTGTTGTGTATCGGAAGGCGCGGGCGACAGGGGCACGGAAAGAATGATGGAAGTGCCCCGGTTGCGGTGGGTACTGACGTCGAGCCAGCCGCCCACGGTCTTGGCGCGTTCGTGCAGGCCCCGGATGCCAAACGCCTCGGGTTTGCTGAGTTCGGCCGGCGCAATGCCCCGGCCATTGTCCTTGACCTCCAGCGTCAACACCTGCTCGGTGTCCGACAGGTCGATGGTGACTTGATCGCAAGCGGCGTATTTGGCAATATTGGTCAAGGCTTCCTGGGCCGTGCGGTAGGCGACCAACTGCACCGCCTTGGACCAAGCGGCGGTTTGCGGCCCGGCGTGCACCGTCGTTGCGATGCCGGTGCGCTTGGCGAAGCCGGCCGCCAGCCATTGCACCGCCGCCACCAAGCCCTGGTCCAGAATGGCAGGGCGCAGATTCATCATGATGCGCTGGCTCGCTTCCAGCGCGTGTTGCAGCATCTCGGTGGCGGCGCTGATGTGTCCCTGCGTGGCGGGATCGGTGCTGTGTCGGCCGAGCCAGGACAGATCAAAGCGCACCGCCGCCAGCGCGCCGCCAATGTCGTCATGAATTTCGCGCGCAATGGCGGCGCGCTCCTGCTCGATGGTGGTCTGCAAATGCTCGGCAAAATCGGCCAGCCGCCGCTCGGACCGGGCCAGTTCCAGATCAGCCTGCTCTTTGGCGCGCCGGATGCTGTGCAGCTCCATGGCGCGGCGGATAATTTGCGCCAGCCGGCTGAGGTCGTCCTTGGCCAGGTAGTCGCTGATGCCGAGCTTGATGGCGGCTACGGCGGCTGGCTCGCCGATGGCGCCGGACAGCAATATAAAAGGCGGTTGCTCGGCCTGCCGTTGCAGGATCTGCCAGGCATCCAGCGCGGTGAAACCCGGCAGTCGATAGTCGGCCAGAATGACGTCAAAATTGGGCGCTTGCACCCGCTGCCCGAACTCTTCCAGGGTTTCCACCCGTTCGAGCTCGCAGCGTTCACCCGACTGGTGCAAGGCCCGGCGCACGAGCTCATGGTCAAGGGCGCAATCCTCAAGGTGCAGAATTCCCAATGGACGGGGAGGGGAGTCTTCTGGCAGCATGGTGAACGCCGCCATTGTCCACCATCTGCGAAGACGGGCCTGAGCCGGTGCCGGCTGCAGGAGGCCGGGCCGGTGGGCCTGATTTTTGTTCTGATTGCGCCCGGCATTGTTGAAATACTGTGGAATACTAGGCCGCTTGGCCTCCCGCATAATTCCAATGCGGCCAAACAAAGCCGTGAGCCGCACGCTGCCCGGTGCAGAGATTGGATATAGGAATGCAAGCAAACCAGACAACATCTTCAGTTCCTGCGGTGCAATTGCCGGTCATGCTGGTGGCAGAGTTGCAGGATTCGCTGCTGGTGGTGGTGCACGATTTGAACCGTCTGGATGGACTGCTGGCGCATACGATGGAAAACCTGCTGGAGCGCTTTACCAGTGCCAATGCCAATCTGGCGGAACCGGCGCTGCTGGCGTCCAGAGAACTCGACGCCGTGCGCAGTTCGCTGCGGGCCGCCGTTACGGAGTTGCAGTTTCAGGACATGGCCTCGCAGTTGATCGTGCACACCAGCAAGATACTCCAGGGCTGCGCCTATCGACTGGCGGCTGAGTCGATGGGTCTGGATGACGGGGAGGCGGTGCCGTTTGTGGCGGAAGTTCCGGAGCGTCCCAATCCGGTCACGCAGGACGAAATGCAGGCCGGGTCGGTTGAGCTTTTTTAGGCCGTTTTCATTAACCAAAAACACTAATAGTCGGAGCTTCACATGTCTTTAATACTCGCGGTTGACGATTCGCCGTCCATGCGCAAGATGGTGTCATTTACCTTGACCGGGGCCGGTCATCAGGTGGTGGAAGCGGTGGATGGCGTGGACGCCTATGAAAAGGCGCAAATGCAGTCGTTCGATCTGGTCCTGACGGACCAAAACATGCCCCGGCTCGACGGCCTGGGTCTGACCCGCAAGCTGCGCGAGCACCCGCAGTTCAAGACCATCCCGATTCTGATGTTGACGACGGAGTCGAGTGATCTGATGAAGCAGGCCGGTCGCGCCGCCGGCGCCACTGGCTGGCTGGTCAAGCCGTTTGACCCGGCCCGCTTGCTCGACGTGATTAAAAAAGTGATCAAGTAAGGCGCTGGTACCCAGACTCAGAAATATCGAAACATGAAAGCGCGTCTTCGCACCCATGCCGTCGTTGCAAATCCTCGCCATAGCGATGGCTATGTCTGCGGTTTGCGCCTAGGCCTGAGCACGAATCCACCACTTTCATTTTGTTCCGATACCTCTGCGTCTGGCTATTAGGCGCAGCTCGGGCGAAGACACGCAATACAGGAGTTTGATATGGCGCAAGCGCAACCAGAAGGCAGTGGCTCAGGCGGTGATTTTGACCTGACGCAGTTTTATCAGATTTTTTTTGAAGAGGCGGGGGAGAATCTCGACCTGATGGAGCGCATGCTGCTCAGCCTGAACCTTGAGAGCGCCGACGATGAAGAGTTGAATGGCATTTTTCGCTGCGCCCATTCCGTCAAGGGCGGAGCTGCCACCTTCGGCTTTTCAGATGTGGCAGAGTTGACGCATCAAATG
>JAKFXU010000125.1 GCA_021731215.1 Rhodoferax sp. | reverse complement strand
CTGCTGCTGCCCGCCCGACAGCAGGCCGGCGTCCTGGCTGGCGCGCTCGCGCAGGATCGGAAAGTAGCCATAAACGCCCTCCATGTCACGGGCCACGCCATCGCGGTCTTGGCGCGTGTAGGCCCCCATCAGCAGGTTGTCATGCACGCTCAGCAGCGGGAACACTTCGCGCCCTTCGGGCACATGCGAGAGGCCCTGCTGCACGATCAGGGCCGGGTCCTGCGCGGTGATGTCCCGGCCCTTGAATTCGATCGAACCTTTGCGCGGATCGATGATGCCGGAGATGGTTTTCAGAATGGTGGTCTTGCCGGCGCCGTTGGAGCCCAGCACGGTGGCAATCTCGCCGCGGCGCACCTGCAGGCTGACGCCGCGAATGGCCTTGATCGGGCCGTAGGCGCTCTCGACGTTGAGCAGCTTGAGCACCGGCTGGTCACTGACGGGGAAGGGGGGTTGGCTCATGCTGCTTGCCTCCTCAAGGAAGACACGTCATCGACCGAGCCCAGATAGGCTTCGATCACGCCCGGGTCGTTTTGCACCTCGCGTGGCGTGCCCATGGCCAGCACCTCGCCCTGGTTCATCGCCAGCACCCGGTCCGAGACCTTGGACACCAGCGTCATGTCGTGTTCCACCATCAGCACCGTGATGCCGAGTTCGCTTTGGATGTCCTGAATCCAGAATGCCATGCCCTCGGTCTCCTCGACGTTGAGGCCGCTGGAGGGTTCATCGAGCAGCAGCAGCTTGGGTTCGGTGCACAAGGCGCGCGCCATTTCAACCACCTTGCGCACGCCGTAGGGCAGGCCCGCCACCATGGCGTCACGGTAGTGCTGCAGGTCGAGAAACTCGATCACCTGTTCCGCCTTTTCGCGCGCCTTGAGTTCGGCGGCGCGCGCGGTCGGGGTGAAGAACAGGTCTTGCCAGAGCCTGGTCTGGCGCTGCGTGTGGCGACCAATCAGCAGGTTGTGCAGCACCGTGGCGTGCTCGAACAGTTCAATGTTCTGGAAGGTGCGCGCAATCCCCAGCGCCGCCACGCTCTGCGGCGGCTGCTCGGTCAGGCGCAGCAGGCCCTGCGGGCCGAGGTAATCAATGGTGCCGGTGGTCGGGGTGTAGATGCGGCTGATCAAATTGAAGACGGTGGTCTTGCCCGCGCCATTGGGGCCGATCAGGGTGAACACTTCGCCTTGTTTGACCTCAAAGCTGACCTGGTTGACCGCCAGCACGCCGCCGAAGCGCACGCTCAGGTTTTGCGCGGAAAGTAAAACGTCATTCATAGGAACAGGTGGTGACAAAGGTGGGGGGTCAGCCGCAGCGCAGTACATGAAGTGACAAGCGTGGGGGTCATTTCAACCGGTCCGATTTCTGGAAAGATTTTTGCCGTTTGAACATGCCTTTGCGGTAGAACGGGAACATCTGCAAATAGGTGCGGATTTTCAGCCAGCGGCCATACAGCCCCATCGGTTCGAACAGCACAAAGGTCACCAGCACCACGCCGTACACCAGGCCCTGCAGGCCCGGCGCCTGACCGATGGCGGCGGGCAGGTAATCCTTGACGATGGCGATCATCTGCGGCATGGTGATCAGGAAGATGGCGCCCAGAAAGGCCCCATGGACCGAGCCCAGGCCGCCGATCACGATCATCAGCAACAGGTCAATTGACTGCAGGATGTTGAACTGCTCGGGCGAAATGAATTGCAGCTTGTGCGCGTACAGGGCGCCGGCGATTCCCGCCAGCGCCGCCGACAGCGCAAACGACAGCGTTTTGTAATAGGCTAGGTGGATGCCCATGCTTTGCGCCGAAATTTCGGAGTCGCGGATGGCAACAAAGGCGCGCCCGGTGGGACTGCGCAACAGGTTCAGAATGCCCAGCGTGGCCAGCACGGTGATGAGCAGACAAAGAAAATAAAACTCGCCGCCGGAGTGCAAGGTCCAGCCAAAAATATCCGGCTTTTTGACGTGAATGCCGGCGTTGCCACCGGTCACCGACTCCCAGCGCGCCAGCACTTCTTCCACAATGAAGCCAAACGACAGGGTGGCGATACCGAGGTAGATGCCCTTGACGCGCAGCGCCGGCAAGCCGACCACAAAGCCCACGGCCGCCGACAGCGCAGCGGCGCAGGCCAGCGCCAGCGGAAATGGCAGGCCGGCATTGGTCAGCACCGCTTGCGTGTAGGCGCCCACGCCCAGAAACGCAGCGTGCCCGAGCGAGAACAGGCCGGTAAAACCGGCCAGCAGCATCAGACCCAGGCCGGCCACGGCATAGATCAGCACAAAGGTCAGTTGCGCCAGCCAGTACTCGGCCACCAGCCAGGGTGCCGCGACCAGCAGCAGCATCAGCGCGCCGTACCAGAACACGTGCCCGCCGTGTTTGGCGAGTTTGATGTCCTGACCGTAATCGGTCTTGAAGATAAAACGCATGTCAGACCTTTTTACGCAATTTTTCGCCGAACAAACCGTTGGGTTTGACCACCAGCATGATCAGCACCACGATGTAGGCGGCGGTGTCCTTGAAGCCATCGGGCAAATAGAAGCCCGACAGCGATTCCACGATGCCGATCACCAGGCCGCCGACGATGGCGCCGGGCAAGCTGCCAAAGCCGCCCACCACCGCCGCCGGAAAGGCCTTCAGGCCGATGAAGCCCATATTGGCGTGCACAAAGGTAATGGGCGCCAACAGCAGGCCGGCAATCGCCGCGACCGCCGCCGCCAGACCCCAGGCAATGCAGTTGAGCCGCTTTACCGGGATGCCCATGTAATAGGCCGCCAACTGGTTCTGCGAGGCCGCCTGCATCGCAACGCCGAGCTTGCTGTAGCGAAACAGCAGGTACAGCAGAGCGCACAGCACGGCGGTGGCCGCGATCACCACCATCTGCTCGACGTTGAGAACCAGGCCGGCAAGGTGCCAGATCTGATCTTTGTAGGGCACTGGCAGCGTGTGGGTGTCGGTGCCGATGGTCGGGATCATGGTGATCAGGCCGCGCGCCACATAGCCAATACCGATGGTCAGCATGACGATGGAAAACGCCGGTTGCCCCAGAATCGGGCGGATCACCACGCGCTCGAGCCCCATGCCGAACAGTGCCATCGCCGCAATCGCGCAAAGCACCGACAGCCAGTACGGAAAGCCGAGCAGGGTCATGCCGGCCAAGCCGCCGAAGGCGCCCAGCATCATGAGCTCGCCCTGGGCGAAGCTCACGGTCTCGGTGGCTTTGTAAATGAGCACGAAGCCCAATGCGATCAGCCCGTAAATGCACCCTTGTGCGATGCCGCTGATCACCAGTTGTAGAAGCTGCACTTTGTCTCCTGTTGCGAAGCTTCACGTTTATAGCGGTAATCCTCGGGAAGGCGCGCAGGGTTTTCACCGACGCCCTGTCGGGCCGGCGACAGTTGCGTGCAGTTAAGACGAGTTGGCTGTCACAACAGCGGCTTGGGGCACTGCACGCGGCTGGCCTCGTCAATGGCTGGAGTAGCCGTAGGGTGGGCAAAGCGCAGCGTGCCCACCAACTTCAATCGGTTCCAACAAACCAGTCCGTGGGCACGCTGCGCTTTGCCCACCCTACAAACGGGCTTTGTTGTTTGTCATGAATTCAGAAATTCTCAATAGCCGCTCACCACCGCTTCGGTGGATGGCTGGCGCGTCAGCGGCTGCCCGCCGCTGCGGTTTTCAAGCGCATCGCTATGGCGTCTTCCCGTTCCAGGTCCTCCAATCTGGCTTCCAGGTCATACAGCGTCCGATCGAGCTCGGGCAGCAACACATCCTGCAGCGCGCGCGCGCGCCGCAACGCGCGGCGATACGCCAGGTACAGGCGCTCGAGATTGCCGGCGACCGCGGCCAGCGGCGCTGCCATTTCGATGACGTTGGCCAAGGCCTCGCGGCAGGCCCTGGCCTCCGGCGAGGCGTTCACAAACTGCGCTGGCGGCACGGAAAGCTTGAGCTGCAGACGCGCCTCCAGCAAGCGCACCCCCATCAGCGATCGCGGGCTGATTTCCAGACGGGTTTGATCCAGCCCCGGCGCCGGATAGGCCAGCAGCTCTTCCAGGCCATGGCGCCTGATGGCGGCACTCAGCGCGGCAGCGGCGCGCTGGCAGGCGGGCAAAAAATCGGCTTCCAAGTCAGCGCAGCGCCGCAGCTCGGCCACGATCTCGCCCGCCAGCAGCAGGCACTTTTCATCCAGAAAAACGTGGCCTTCGTGTAGCGCATGGCGCTCTTCCTTGAGCTCGATGACGGCACTTCGGGTCGGTGTGACGTCGTTCATGCCAGCCCCGCAAGATGCGCGCTGATCTGGGCATCGGACAGCCGCGTCAGCTCCGCGCGCGGCAAGGCGGCCAGCAGACGCCAGCCGATGGCCATGCTTTGCTCCAGCGTGCGCGCCCGCGACTGGCTGACTGCCTGCTCTTCAAAGGCGCTGCCAAAGGCCAGATACTGCCGGTCGGTCGGTGCCAGGCCGTCTTCCCCCACCACGCTGGCCAGCAGCCGCGTCTGGATCGCCCTGGCATAGGCGGCATAGAGCTGGCTGGCCAGCGCCGGGTGGTCGGGATCGGTAAAGCCGGCGCCGATCCCGTCTTTCATCAGGCGCGACAGGCTGGGCAGCACGTTGACCGGCGGGTAGATGCCACGCCGGTCCATGTCGCGCGACAGCACGAGCTGGCCCTCGGTGATGTAGCCGGTCAGGTCGGGAATCGGATGGCTGATGTCGTCGGACGGCATGGTCAGGATCGACAACTGGGTCAGGGTCCCCTGCGCACCCTGCAGACAACCGGCACGCTCGAACAGCGTTGCCAGGTCCGAATACAGGTAGCCCGGAAAACCCTTGCGGCTGGGGATTTCACCCTTGCTGCTGGAGACTTCGCGCAGCGCCTCGCAGTAATTCGTCATGTCGGTCAGGATCACCAGCACATGCTTGCCCTCGACGAAAGCGAGGTACTCGGCGGCGGTCAATGCAAAACGCGGTGTCAGCAGGCGCTGGGTGCTGGAGTCGCTGGCCAGATTGAGGAACAGGGCGGTGCGTTCCAGCGCGCCGCCCTGTTCCAGGCTGCGCCGGAAGAACTCCGCGCTGTCGTAGGGGACGCCAATGCCGGCAAACACGATCGCGAAGTCGCTGGCGCCGCCTTTCCTGAGCCGCGCATTGCTCGCGATCTCGACCGCGATCCGGTCATGCGGCAGCCCGCCGCCCGAGAAAATCGGCAGCTTCTGGCCGCGCACCAGGCTGTTCATCAAGTCCACGGTGGTAATGCCGGTCTCGATGAAATCCCGTGGCGGACGCCGCCAGACCGGGTTGACCGGCAGGCCGTCGATCGCATAGCTGTCGCGTGCGGCGATTGGCGGTCCGCCGTCGATCACCTGCCCGACGCCATTCAGGACCCGCCCGAGAATGCCAGGGCCCAGGCCGAACGAAAGCGGCTGGCCCAGGAAGCGCACCACGCTGTCCGCCAGTCCGAGCCCGCTGGTGGACTCCAGCACCTCGATCGTCAGCAGATCCTGATCGATCGCCGCGACGCGCCCGACCCGGCTGCGGCCATCGCGTCCCACCACTTCAACCGCATCGCCGAGGCCGACATCGAGGGTGCGCTTCAGAAACAGCAGCGGCCCTTCGATGCGCGTGGCGGCACCTTCAACCAGGATGCGGGGAAACATGGTTCGATTCCGTTTTGTTGATGATCTGGGCGAACTCCCGTTGCACGCGCGCTTCCAGTTCGGCGAAACGCGGCAGTTCGTCATTGCCGATCTCTTCGGCCATCCGCTGCAGCGCCCGCATGCAGTCGAGCCGGACGATCTGATCCGGACTCACGCCGGCAGCAACGGCCTGTTCCGCCAGCTCGATGAAGCGTCCTATCAGCCGCATCATGGCGCTTTGACGGGCCGGCGTTGCGACCCGGTCCACCTCGGAGAAGGCCGATTGGCGCAAAAACGCCTCGTTGACCAGCTCGGCGCAGATCAGCGTCAACTGCTGGCGCAGCGGCAGCGCATCCTTGCCGATAATGCGCGCCATCCGCTCCAGCTTTGACTGCTCTTCCAGCAGCGTGAGGAATTGGCGCCGCAGCGCAAGCCACTGCGAGTTGCCCTGCTGCTGCCACCAGGGCTCGAACTGCCCTGCCTCCTCGGTGTAGGACTGCAGCGGATTGATGGCCGGATAGAAGCGCGCGTGGGCGCGCTTGACGTCCAGGGCCCAGAAGCTCCTGACATAGCGTT
>JAKFXU010000470.1 GCA_021731215.1 Rhodoferax sp. | reverse complement strand
GTCGGGAGAGGGGGCTGGGTGCGAGGGAGTGTGCATGAGGGTTGTCAGTTTAGCCGCCGCGCCGGGCCGCCCCAAGCAAGGCAAGCCCCCTCGGGGGGTAGCACAGTACACGAAGTGACAAGCGTGGGGGTCAGTTTAGTGCTTGCACCTGGGTCTGTGCTTGCTCCGTGTCGGGCGTCACGGCCGGGGTGTGCCGGGACTGCACCGCAGCGGGACACCGCATAATGCGAACTTTGCCGCGCCCAGGAGATTGCCATGCCGCGCCCGATACTTGACGAATCCAACATTCATCCCGCCATCCGCGAAAAGATTGCGAGCCACGAGCAGGGCATTGTGCGCGAAGTGCAGGCGGCCGTGGCGCTGCACCCGGTGGTGGTGGTAGGCATGGGCATGAACCCTTTTCCCAAAAAAGCCTGCAAGGCGCTGGACCGCGCCGCAGTGGCGTACCAATACCTCGAATTCGGCCATTATTTCAACCACTGGCGCCGGCGCAATGCGCTCAAACTGTGGACCGGCTGGCCCACTTTTCCCATGGTCTTTGTCAAAGGTACGCTGGTGGGCGGTGCCCATGACTTGAACAAGCTGATCGCCAGCGGTGAACTGAAGAAGCTGCTGGCTTGAGTCGGGCCGGGGCGGGCGAACGCCCCCCGGCCTGGAATGCAAGCGTTTACAGCTTGGGCTGGACCGGGCCCTGACCGCCCCAACGGCCACCCATGTGGCCAGCGTGGCCTTGGCCGGGCATGGCGCTGCTGTCAAATACCTTTTGCTGCTCCGGTGTCAGCGTGGCATAAAAGGCTTTGGTGGCGTCAAAGCGCCGGTCCATGGCGGTGCTCATGTCGGTCATGTGCTGGGTCCGCAGTGCTTTCATTTTCTCCATGCGCTCGAGCGTAGGCAGCTTGGCCAGCTCGCTGCGTTGCGCCTGCCTGGCGAGCATGTCGCCGCTGGGCTGCAGGGCGGTCTTGAAGCTGGTCCAGGCGCCTTCTTGTGCGGCTGTCAGCTTCAATTGGGCTTTGAGCGCTGCGAAATGTCGGTCCATGCGGGCCTGCATCCGGGCCGGATCCATTTTGCCCTTGAAGCCGGGGCCGCCTGCTCCCGTGGGCCCGCATGCGCCCATCATCTCCATCGGGCCAGCGCCTATCATGTAGCCGTAGCCACCGGCGCCTGCAGAGTGTGAGAAGGCGGCAACACCCACTGTAGCCAAAATGGCTGCAACCAGGGTGGATTTGAGTGCTATTTTCATGGTAATTTCCTTTCAGGTTGATCTGACGCTCCAGGTTTGGCATCAGCTTGGAATCAAGTGTGCGCGCCCTGTGTATCTGTCGCATGACGCAAAGATGAGGCTTTGTAAAGTTGCATGAAATTGCGTCATGCTTTTTGATGGGATGATGGCGCCTGTCGAGAAGTTTTATCCATTGTCAAAAGGGTGCAAGTGTTCAAGAACGTGATCGTGTATCGAATTGGGGCCGATTGGTCGGCCACCGTGGCGCAAATCGAGGAAAGCCTGGCGCCCGCGCGCTTTGTGCCCTGTAGCGCCTCGCAGGAGAAGTCCATCGGCTGGGTCGAGCCGCGCGGCGAGGCCAACGCCCCGCTGGTTGAGAGCGTCTCAGGCCAGTTGCTCATGAAACTGATGATCGAGACCCGCTCCCTGCCCGGCTCGGTCATTACCCGCAAGGCCAAAGAGCGGGTGGCGCAGATCGAAGCCAGCACCGGGCGCAAACCCGGCAAGAAGGAAATGCGCGAGATCAAGGAAGACCTCAAGCTCGAACTGCTGCCGCTGGCCTTCAGCAAGGAGTCCTCGCTGTTGGTCTGGATTGATCCGCAAAGCAAATTGCTGATGGTCGATGCCGCCAGCCAGGCCCGCGCCGATGAGGTCGTGACCATGCTGGTCAAGGCGCTGGCCGGTTTTGCCGTTGCCCTGATCAATACCCAGGTCTCGCCGACCGCGGCCATGTCCGAGTGGCTGATCAGCCAGCAGCCACCGGCTGGTTTCAGCGTGGACCGCGAGTGCGAGCTCAAGGCCGTCGACGAATCCAAGGCGGTGGTGCGCTATGCCCGCCACCCGCTCGATACCGATGAAGTCAAGCTGTATGTGCAAAGCGGCAAGCTGCCAACCCGGCTGGCGCTGACCTGGGACAGTCGCGTCTCTTTTGTGCTGACCGAAGGCCTGCAAATCAAAAAAGTGGCGTTTCTGGACGTGGTGTTCGAGGGCAGCTCGGCGGTTGGCAAAGACAATGGTTTTGACGCCGACGCCGCCATTGCCACCGCTGAGCTGCGCAAACTCCTGCCAGACTTGTTCGAGGCGCTGGGTGGCGAGATGGCGCCAGCCCGAGCCTGACGTCAGTGCCGTCAACGGGCGTTAGGAACCGGCTTACCCAGCAAACAAGTTTTCTCAGCGCGTATCAGTCCGGCTTCTTCATGGCACAGGTGCTCCAGCCAAACAGGGCATAGGGCGGGCACCAGCCGATGGCACCGGTGGCCAAGGGCACGATGCCCAGCCAGCCCCACCAGCCCACCGTGTTGGTGGCGGCCAGACCGATCAGCACCAGACCGACCACCATACGCAAAACGCGGTCAATGCCGCCTACGTTCGATTTCATAAGTTTACTCCTGGGAGGGTTGTTGATGGCGTGATTGGACGCTTTTTCAGCGCTGGCGTCTGTGACCGATGTCACACAGTCCGGGGCGCCACATCACCCGCTCAGCGTGGCGGCCAGCTCGCGCAGGGCGGCGCCGTTGCTGATCTGGATCTGCTCGCGCCCGAGCGTGACCCAGCCTTCGCGCTCGAAGCGGCGCAGCAGCCGGGTGACGATCTCGCGCACCGTGCCCAGCTCATCGGCCAGGGTCTGGTGCGTGATGGCCAGTTGCTGGCCGTGGCCCAGCAGCGCGCTGGCCAGGCGGCGGTCGAGCTTGTGAAACGCCACCGCGTCGACCAGGCTGGTGAGGTCGGCCATGCGCTCGGCAAACAGGCCCAGCACCTCGTTGCGAAAGGTGGGCGTCTCCAGCCAGCGCCGGAAGATGTCGGCCGGCACCATGATCAGGCTGCTGGCTTTGGTGGTGACGCCGTGCGCCGACAGCGGTTGGGTGCGAAACAGGCAGGCCGAGGACACCAGACACAGCTCGCCGGGCAGCACCCGGTACAGCTCCAGCGAACGGCCGTCGCCCGAGCTGCGCGAGACCTTGACCTCGCCTTCGAGCACCAGCGGAAAACCGCGGCAGGGCGAGTTTTCGCTGAACAGAGCGGTGCCCGCCGCTACCTGCATCGGCGCCAGCGCCGGGCCCAGCTCGGCCAAGCTGGGCTGCACTTGCGCCAGCGCCGGATAGAGCGCGGCGAACGGATCAACCGCGCTCGCGGTAGGCTGAGCCGGCCAAGGCTTATGCTTGATAGTCATAATAAAAAGTACCTTCCGCTCTTGTGCAGTATTCGCCGTTAGCGATCAAAACACTAGCGACTTGCCCCCACGCTTGCCACTTCGTGTGCGGCGCTGCCCCCCGAGGGGGTTGCTTCACCTTGGGGCGGCCCGGCGCTGAAACGGCCGGCCAGATCGTCCAGTATCGGGCAATCGGGCCGCTCATCGCCATGACAGTGATGGAGCAGGGCGGCCAGCGTGCGCTGCATGGCCTGCATCGCCTCGATGCGCTGCGTCAATTCATCGACATGCTTCTGGGCAATGCGCTTGACGCTGGCGCTGGCGCGCTGACGGTCCTGCCACAGGCCGACCAGCTCGGCGATTTCGACCATGGAAAAACCGAGGTCGCGCCCACGCTTGATGAACTGCAGGCTGCGCACATCGGCCTGGCTGTACTGGCGGTAGCCGTTGTCGGTGCGCGCCACCTTGGACAGCAGACCGAGCGATTCATAGTGGCGCACCATCTTGGCCGACACGCCCGACAGGCGCGCCGCCGCGCCGATGGCGACCGGCCACTGCATGTGAGCCAGCGTGGGCGCGCTGACTTTCATGCGGCGACGGCGTAGCCTTCCGCGGCGATGGCCTTGGCCAGCAACTCGCGCGGCTGCTCGGACTGCACCTCGACCCGATTGGCGGCGCGGTCGATGCTGACCTCGGCCTGCGGGTCGGCCTGCTTGACGGCGCGGGTAACGGCTTTTTCGCAGTGGCGGCAGGTCATGCCGGCAACGGTAAAGGTCTGGTTCATGGAAAACTCCAGTGGGTAAAAAAGGGACTGAAAAAGTAGCAATCGGTTTGCCACGCCGCCGATCGTGAACCTTGCCACCATGGCAAGGTCAAGCGTCTTGTCAAGCGCGCTGCTTTTTAGATGAATTATTTGCAACAAGGCTTGACCTTACCATGATGGGAAGGATTAGTCTCGCCCCCATGAATACCGCTTCCACCTCCTCGCTTGCCTCCGATTCACTCGACATCGGCATTGGCGGCATGACCTGCGCCTCGTGCGTGGCGCGGGTCGAAAAAGCGCTGAAAAAGGTTACTGGCGTGCAAAGCGTGGCGGTCAATCTGGCGACCGAGTCGGCCCGCATCGTGGTGGCGCCGGGCCAGCAGATGGAAGCCCGGCTGCGCCGCGCGGTGCGCGATGCGGGCTACGACCCGCTCGCCGCCAATGCCGCCATTGACGCGCCCGACGAGTCGCCCTGGTCCGGCTTTGCCCCGGTGGCGATCGGGCTGGCGCTGTCGGCGCCGCTGGTGCTGCCCATGATCGCGCAACCGTTCGAGCAGCACTGGATGCTGCCGGCCTGGCTGCAGTTTGTGCTGGCCACGCCGGTGCAGTTCATCCTGGGGGCGCGCTTTTACAAGGCCGGCTGGCATGCGGCGCGGGCGCTGGCGGGCAATATGGATTTGCTGGTGGCGATTGGCACCACGGCCGGCTGGGCCCTGTCGGTGTGGCTGTGGCTGAGCGCCGCGCCGGGCGCCATGGTGCACCTGTACTTCGAGGCCTCGGCCGTCGTCATCACCCTGGTGTTGCTGGGCAAATGGCTGGAGGCGCGCGCCAAGCGGCAAACCACCTCCGCCATCCGCGCCCTGCATGCGCTGCGCCCGGAGCTGGCGCACCTGATCGGTCTCGACGGCGAAGTCGATGTGCCGGTGGCCGAGGTGTTGGTGGGCGACCGGCTGGTGGTCAAACCCGGCGAGCGGTTTCCGGTCGACGGCCTGCTGCTGGAGGGCCACACCCAGGTCGACGAGTCGATGCTGACCGGCGAGCCGTTGCCGATCAACAAGGAACCGGGTGGGAGCACGCCTGCCGTGCTCACCGGCGGCTCCATCAACGGCGACGGCCGGGTCGTGATGCGGGTCAGCGCGGTCGGCGTGGATACGGTGCTGTCAACCATCATCCGGCTGGTGGAAGACGCGC
Source organism: Rhodoferax sp. (assembly GCA_021731215.1). Lineage (GTDB taxonomy): Bacteria > Pseudomonadota > Gammaproteobacteria > Burkholderiales > Burkholderiaceae_C > Rhodoferax. Next base: position 869 of record JAKFXU010000470.1, on the reverse strand, counting down.
AGGCCGCCAAGGCGCCGATCCAGCGCCTGGTGGACCAGGTCAGCGCCGTGTTTGTGCCGGTGGTGCTGCTGATTGCGCTGGCCACGTGGCTGGGCTGGTGGTTGAGCGGCCACCCGTTCGAGGCGGCGGTGATCAACGCCGTGGCGGTGCTGGTGATTGCCTGCCCCTGCGCCCTGGGGCTGGCGACGCCGGCGGCGATCATGACCGGCACCGGCGTGGCGGCGCAACACGGCATTCTGATCAAGGACGCGCAGGCGCTGGAACTGGCGCACAAGGTCGGCATCGTCGCCTTTGACAAAACCGGCACGCTGACGCTGGGCCGCCCCCGGCTGACCGCCCTGCGGGTGCTGTCCGGCATGTTGGACGATGAAGTGCTGCAAGCGGCCGCCAGCCTGCAAAGCGGCAGCGAGCACCCGCTGGCGCGCGCCGTCGTCAACCATGCGCAGGAGCAGGGTTTGAGTTTTTCCGCCCCCGACCAGGTGCGCGCCGTGCCCGGCCGCGGCACGGAAGGCGAGGTCGGGGCGCGCCGTTTTCTGATTGGCAGCCTGCGCTGGATGGAAGAACTCAAGATCGGCACCAGCGCCCTGGCCTTTGACGCGGCCGCCTTGCAGGCGCAGGGTGCCACCGTGTCCGCCATGGCCGAGCGCACCAGCGCGGGTCTGGTTCTGCGCGCGCTGCTGGCCTTTGGCGACGAACCCAAGCCCGGCGCCAAGGAAGCGCTGGCAGCCTTGCGTGCGCGCGGCATCAAGACCGTGATGATTTCCGGCGACAACCGGGGCGCCGCCGAAGCGATGGCGCGCCGGCTCGGTCTGCGGCCCGAACAAGGCGAAGTGCTGGCCGAGGTGCTGCCGGGTGACAAGGCCACGCGC
>JAKFXU010000468.1 GCA_021731215.1 Rhodoferax sp. | reverse complement strand
TCGGCAGCGTGGCTCCTCCATGATCGAAGTGCTGGTCACGCTGGTCATCGTCTCCTTTGGCCTGCTCGGCTTGGCGGGGCTGGAGACGCGCCTGCAAACGTCCGAGATGGAGTCGTACCAGCGAAGCCAGGCCCTGCTCTTGCTCAATGACATGGCCAACCGCATTGCCACCAACCGCAACAACGCGGCAAGCTACGTGACCACCGCCGCCAGCCCGTTGGGCGCCGGCATGGTCTGCCCCACCACAACGGCCACCGTGGTGCAGAGCGACCTGAACGAATGGTGCAATGCCCTGCAGGGGGCGGGGGAAACAACGGGCTCTGGGATTAACAAAGTAAACGTAGGGGTCATGATCGGCGGGCGCGGCTGTGTTGAAACCGTGGGTGCGGACTACCTTATCACCGTCGCCTGGCAGGGCCTGACGCCGATCTCGGCGCCGCCAACCGCGGTCGCCTGTGGCGCGACAAGCTACGACACCGCTGGTTCGTTGTGCGTCAACGATCGGTGCCGACGCACCGTGACAACCCTGGTGCGGATTGCGACGCTGTCATGAACAAGCCCACCCGTCACATGCGGCAGGCCGGCTTCACGCTGGTCGAGTTGATGGTGTCCATGGTCATCGGCCTGCTGATCGTGCTGGCGCTCATTACCCTGCTGGTCAACGTTAACCGCAACAACAGCGAGATGGCCAAGACCAACCGCCAGATTGAAAATGGACGCTTTGCCATGCAGGTGCTGCAAAATGATCTTGTTCATGCCGGCTTCTGGGGCAGACTCGGTTACACCGCAGTTGCAGATTCGTCGCTTGCCTTCCCTACACCCACTGCCATCCCTGGTCCGTGTGTCGTGACCGGGTGGGATGATCCGTACAAAATAAATTTGCTCGCCATCCCGGTACAGGGGTTTGCCGACGGCAGCGCGTTGGCGGGCTGCAACGTGACGGGGGTGTTGGCCAGCAGCGAAGTGCTGCTGGTGCGCCATGCCAATACCTGCACCGCAGGCACTAGCAACTGCGACGGTGGAGCGGATACCGGACCGCACATTCAAGTTTCCGCTTGCCGCACTGCGGTACCGTCCGAAGCAATGTATGTCATCGATTCCGCAACATTCCCGCTCAAGGAAAAAGACTGCACAACGCCAGCGGCCCGGCGCAAGGTCGTTTCCAACATCTATTACCTAGCCACCAGCAATAATCTTCCTACTTTGATGCGCGTCTCCCTTGTCAATGGGGCTTATTCATCACCCCAACCCCTGATCGAGGGCATTGAAGCATTTCGGGTTGAATATGGCATCGACACGCTGGGAAAGAATGGCCTGCCGATCAACACCACTACTACCCCCCCCAACCTTGGGGATGGCAATGCGGATAGCTACGTGTCCTGTGTGCCCTGCACCCTGAATCAGCTTGCCAATATTGTCGCCGTCAAGATTCACGTTCTCGCGCGCAACCTAGAGGCAACGCCCGGCTACACGGACAGCAAGTCTTATCAACTGGGAGCAACCGCCGCGATTGCGGCAGCGAATGATGGTTTCAAGCGCCACGTTTATTCCACCACCGTCCGTCTCGTTAACCCATCCGGACGCAGGGAAGCGCCATGAATCACATGACCACTCAGCGCCGGCAACGCGGTGCCACCCTTATCGTCGGCCTCATCATGCTGGTGCTTGTCACCCTGATGATGGTGACCGCCTTCATGCTGAGTTCGACCAATTTGAAATCCGTCGGCAACATGCAGTATCGGGATGAGGCGACCGCGGCAGCCAATGCGGCGATTGAGGAGGTGATCAGCACTGCCGCTATTTTCGTCACCCCCGTCGCAAAGACTATTACGGTGGGGTCCTACTCGGTGAGTGTTGCTAAACCGGAATGTCTGTATGTGATTCCGATCGTGATCAATTCCAGTGGTGATCAAAATCCCGGCATCCACATTGAAGGAATCGTCGCTAGCGGCGCCTCCGGGTATCTGGAAACCTACTGGGACATTGCAGTAACGGTGAATGACGCGATGAGCGGAACCGGCGTCGAAACTCACCAGGGAATCAAGATTACGCTTCCATCCGACCCCAATCCCTGCCCCTGAGGCTCGTGCTTTGCACGAAAAACCGGAGATAGCCCCATGAAACCAAACCGCCATCTAAGCAAGTTCTTTGTATTCCTGATGTTCTGGGGCGCTTGTTCAGCATTTTCAGAGGATATCGACATTTTCCTTGCGAATTCCTCCGTGACGGGAACACGCCCGAACGTATTGCTGGTACTGGATAACGCGGCAAGCAACAACAGCAGTATCACCATGCTGGATGGGGTGACAAGCGGCGACAAGTTGGAAATGTTGCGCCAGGTGCTGAACAATATTATTGATCCGCTTAACTCGATCTATTTCCCGACATGCACGGTTTCTGGTGCAACACGTGTTCCATTGGGTTGCGTCACCCGACAGGAAGTGAGCGACCTGCTCAAGAACATCAACCTTGGCTTGATGATTGCCAATCCATCGGGCTCTGGCAAAGGCGGCTATGTGCGTTACCACGTCCGACCGATGGATGTTGCCGCCAATCGCACCAATCTGGTCGCCAAGATCAACCCAAGCATACCGCAAGCCAACAATGCGCCCTATGCCAAAAGCATGCATGAGGCTTATCTCTACTATGGCGGCAAGCGGGCTTATGTAGGTTTTGACAGCGGTCCATACAACACGACGACGAGAGACGGGTACGATCCGGCCGCCAAGAGCGAATCAAACTATGTCAGCCCGGCCAACGATAGTTGCCAGGACAATTACATTCTGTTTGTCGGCAACGGCGGGCCGGACTCGGGGGAAGAGGGTGACACCAGGACACTTCTCAATGGGCTCGGCGGTATCTTGGTGACAGATCCGGTTACCTTTACTCCCAGCAACCTGACCAGCAGCTGGTTTGACGAATATGCGCGTACCCTGAAGAAACAGGATGTGGTACCGACTATTGACGGCATCCAGAATGTGACGACCTATACCATCGCGGTGCAGAACCCGGCGGTCAATAACTACAACACGAACACAATGAAAAGCTCGCGGGAACTGCTAAAAAGTGCCGCAGCTTTGGGTGGTGGAGAATATTTCGAGGCCAATAATGGTCAGGCGGTAATGAAGGCCTTCGTTGATTTATTGAGTAAATTTCAAGACGTGGACAGCGTGTTCGCGGCGTCCACCCTGCCAGTGAGCGTGAACGTGCGTGGCTCCTTTCTGAACCAGGTTTACATGGGGCAATTCCGCCCCGATGCCGGTGCCGGTCCCCGGTGGCCCGGCAATCTCAAGCAATACAAGATCGGGCTGGTCAACGGCAATCCCGTCCTGGCCGACCGTTTCGGCAACGGCGTGGAGGACACGGTCAATGGCTTTATCAAATCGGACAAAACCAGTTTCTGGACCACGACTTCGAATTACTGGGCGTTTGACCCTCTCGGCGAGCCGAAATCGGCCAGCGATGCCCCGGACGGTAACATTGTGGAGAAGGGTGGGGTCGCCCAGCGATTGCGCCAGGATTTCGCCACCAGCCAGGCGGCGCGCAAGCTTTACACCTGCAACGGACCGTGTGTCGCGGGTGCTGCTCTCTCAACCAATCTGTTTAACAATGCCAACACCACGGGAATTACTGCACCGCTTCTTGGTGCAGCAGATGCGACCGAGCGCACTGACATCATCAACTGGGTGCGCGGCGCAGATAACAAAGACAACGAGGACGGCAATGGCGTATCGACCGACATTCGTGCCCGTATCCATGGCGATCTGCTGCATTCACGCCCGGCGGTGGTGAACTACAACCGGTCTAGCCCTGCGGACGACCGCGACATTATGGTTTACTACGGGACCAACGGAGGCATTTTCCATGCCGTCAAGGGTGGTCAAAATGATCTCGATGGCGGCGAGAAATGGGGCATGGTTTTCCCCGAATTCCTCGGCAAGCTGAAACGATTACGCGATAACAACCCGGATATTTCGACCACTAATCCGAAACCCTATTTTGCCGACGGTTCGGTTTCCGTCTATCAAAAGGATGCCAACAATGATGACAAGCTAGTCGCTACCGATGGCGATAAGGTTTATCTTTACGTTGGCATGCGTCGTGGTGGGCGGTTTGCCTATGCGCTGGACGTAAGTGACCCGGATGCCCCAAAATTTCTCTGGAAAATAAGCAATTCGAATATCGCTGGACAAGGTGATTTTTCAGAACTCGGCCAGACTTGGTCCACGCTGCGCCCGGCGAAAATACGCGCTGTGGCTGGCGACCCGGTGGTGATCATGGGAGCCGGTTACGATCCGGAAAACGAGGATGCGCTTCCTGCGACTACCAATGATAAGGGGCGCGGCATCTTTGTCATCAATGGTCGAACCGGCGTACTGGTGAAGCACATCAATCCGACCGGCATGGCGAGTGTCCCCGCTGATCTCGCCGTGCTGGACCGGAACAGCGATGGAAATTTCGACCGCATCTATGCTGCTGACACCAAAGGCAATATTTGGCGGGTGGATATTGATGATGTCGATCCGGCCAACTGGCAAAGCTATAAACTTGCTTCATTGGGTGGCAGCGGCACCAATGCGCGCAAATTCCTCAACAAACCTGACGTGGTGTTCGGCCAGGATTACGATGCCGTACTGGTTGGTTCGGGCGACCGCGAGCATCCCTTTGAGAATGCGGTCGTGAACCGCTTTTACATGCTGAAGGACAAGAATGTGGGGTTGACCGGGGGCTTGGTATGTGCCACAGGCGTGACCGGTCGCGCCTGCGTAGAGAGCGATCTGGTGGATGTCACCAGCAATCCATTTCAAAATGTGACAGCGGTGATCCCAAATGGCTGGTATCTGACACTTGCGGCTGGCGAAAAAGTGGTCGGCAATGCCATTACCGTTTTCGGCACCACCTTCTTTGGCACAAACCGCCCCACGCCGCCAGCAGCAGGGATATGTACCAGCAACCTGGGTGAAGCAAAACTGTACGCAGTGGGGTTTGCGGCCGGTACCGGGACCATTGACGCAAATGCCGACGGGATAATCGATGCCGAAATAATCCCTGGTGGCGGTTTCCCGCCGTCACCGGTTTACGCCAGGACGACAGTGGACGGCAAAGAGGTGGATGCGGTCTGCACGGGGTCGCATTGCGTTACGCCTGGGGTGGTGACGTCGACCACCAAGAGAACTCGCACTTATTGGTACACAAAACAATGAGCATGAATATTGAATCGCGTATCCGTAGGGAAACAGTGTTGGCTGGCCGTGATCGGTTGCAGGCCGTCCATGGCTTCACCCTGATCGAACTGATGGTCACGGTCGCCATCCTGGGGGTCCTGGCCGCAGTGGCGGCTCCATCCTTCAATGAAGCTATCCTGAGCAACAAACTGGCGTCCTTTGCCAATAATTTCGTTGCCAGTGCCCAACTGGCGCGCAGCGAGGCCATCAAGCGCAATGCCGTTGTCACGCTGTGCCGGTCGGCCAACGGAACAACGTGCGCCAGTTCCGGCGGTTGGCAGCAAGGCTGGATAATTTTCAATGACAAAGATGGCGACGGTGTGCTGGATGACTCCGCAGCACCCCCCAATGATGAGACGCTGATTCAACGCCAGCAGGCGCTGTCCGCAGACTACCGGTTGACAGGGGACTTTTACAGTATTGCTTTTCAGTCCGTCGGCGCGGGTTCTACGCAAGCGACGCTGAAGCTGTGCCGCGCCACCCCGTCAGCGGGGGGGCAGGAGAGAGAAATTCAGGTCAGCCTGACAGGCCGCACGTCGGTGAGTACCACCAAAACAGGCGTTTGCCCTTAATGGCGCTGCAAACAACGGCGATCGATTTTCTTTTTTTTCTGATTTCTCCCCCAATTGGGGGATGGTCTTCTTCTGATTCCTGGCGTAGTCTTGATTCTTTGAAGTGTCTCAGGCGATGAGGCATGACCGAGGCCGGCGTAAGACCGGCCCGAACTCAAAGGGAGGGGATAAGCATGGGTACGCAGTCCGGGTGTTCGGGTTTCACGTTGGTCGAGCTGATAGTCGTGCTGGCTGTTGTGGCCATACTGCAGACGCTGGCGACGCCGGCCCCCCGAGTTCGACAGTTACTGACGTAAGTCTATGATTTCATTGACTCCGAGTTCAAAACGTGCCCCTACAACAGGCTAAGTTGCTGTGATTGACTTGGCGTTTTGATCTTCAGTGCTTTGAGCAT
>JAKFXU010000473.1 GCA_021731215.1 Rhodoferax sp. | reverse complement strand
CTGTGCGGCGGCGTGGCGCTGCGCGGCCAGCGCGCCTCGCTGGAGCAGGGCGCCCACATCGTGGTCGGCACGCCGGGGCGCGTGATGGACCATCTGGCGCGCGGCTACCTCAGCCTGGAGGCGCTCAACACGCTGGTGCTCGACGAAGCCGACCGCATGCTCGACATGGGCTTTTTTGACGACATTGCCACCGTCACCAAGCAGTGCCCCAAAGAGCGGCAAACGCTGCTGTTCTCGGCCACCTACCCGCAAGGCATCGAGAAGCTGGCGCAGCAGTTCATGCGCCAGCCGCTGAGAATCAAGGTCGAGGCGCAGCACGCCGAGAGCCTGATCGAGCAACGCTTTTACGAGGTGACCCGCCACAATCGGCTGGCGACCGTGGCGCAGCTGCTCAATCACTTTCGTCCGGTCAGCACGCTGGCGTTCTGCAATACCAAACAGCAGTGCAAAGAGCTGGTCACCTATCTGCAGGAGCAGGGCTTCAGTGCGCTGGCCCTGTATGGCGAACTGGAGCAGCGCGAGCGCGACCAGGTGCTGGCGCAGTTTGCCAACCGCAGCTGCTCGGTGCTGGTGGCCACCGACGTGGCCTCGCGCGGCCTCGACATCACGCAGCTCGAAGCGGTGATCAACGTTGACATCACGCCCGACCCCGAGGTCCATGTGCATCGCATTGGCCGCACCGGGCGCGCCGGTGAAGCGGGTCTGGCCCTGAGCCTGGCTGCCATGTCCGAAATGGGTTTTGTCGGCAAGATCGAGCAGTACCAAAACCGCGAATCGGTCTGGCACAAATTGGAAGAGCTGACCCCCACTGGCACTGGGCCGCTGCTGCCGCCAATGGCGACGCTGCAGCTTCTGGGCGGGCGCAAGGAAAAGATTCGCCCCGGCGATGTGCTGGGCGCCTTGACCGCCGATGCCGGCTATTCGCGCGAGCAAATCGGCCAGATCAACGTAACCGAATTCACCACCTTTGTCGCAGTCAAGCGTGAGATTGCCCAGGAGGCCCTGCGCAAGCTCAACGCCGGCAAGGTCAAGGGCAAGAGCGTCAAAGTGCGGCTGCTGTAAGCCGCAGCCCTGTCAGGCAAACACCTACAAGGTGTGCAGCCGTTTGCCGACTTCAGTTTTTGGGGCTGGCAACTACAGTTCTCCTACGCGCTGAAGTGACCCTTTGGCGCCTTGAACCCACCGGAGAACCCAGATGAAAACCACCGCGCTCAGCCTCAATCCCTTCAGCCTGATGATGGAACCCGAGCGGGTGTTGCAGACCATGGAGCGCTCGCAGCAACTGCGCGGCCTGCGCCGCCACAAGCTGCGCCCGCTGGACAAGCCGCTGATCCCCTACACCGAGGAGGCGCGCGCCAGCCGCGCCGCCTGTGACGAAGCGATCGAGCGGCAAGACCGGCAAGCGCAAGCGCAGGCCTTTTTGCTGAACTGAGGCGCTGCGCTGCGTTTATTGCCCGCTCACTGCCCGCCGGCGGCGGCCTGGCGCAGCTTGTCTTTCTTGCTCGGGCGCTTGCCCTTGATGCCGCCGCTTGACGGGTCGATCGGTGTGCCGCCAGTTGACATGGCGCTCGGCATGGCGCTTGGCAGCGGCTCGAAACCTTCAATCTGTTCCAGCGCCAGGCTCAGCCCCTGACGCTTCTCAATCAAGCGGAAATGCGCCTCGGTGTCGGCGCTGACAAAGCTCACCGCCAGCCCGCTTTCTCCGGCGCGCCCGGTGCGCCCGATGCGGTGCGTGTAGTCAACCGCCGAGCGTGGCAGGTCGAAGTTGACCACCACCGGCAATTGCGCAATGTCCAGGCCGCGCGCGGCCACGTCGGTGGCCACCACTACCTTCAGGCGCGACGCCTTGAAATCGGCCAGCACCTGGGTGCGCTTGCCCTGGCTCAACTCGCCGTGAAAAGGCTCGGCGTAGATGCGGACTTTGCGCAATTTGTCGGCCACCACCTCGGCGGCGTGTTTGGTGGCGACGAACACCAGCACCCGGCGCCAGTGATTGAGCTGGATCAAGTGGCGCAACAACTGGGTGCGCCGGCCCGCGTCCACCGCAATCGCGCGCTGCGCGATGGCGGGCTGGGTCTGCGGCGCTGGCAACACCTCGACCCGCACCGGATCGCGCAGCAGCGTCTGCGCCAGCGCCTGCACCGCCGGCGGGAAGGTGGCGGAAAAAAACAGGTTCTGCCGTTGCGCCGGCAGCAGCGCCAGCAGGCGCGCGAGTTCTTCGGCAAAACCCAGGTCCAACAGGCGGTCCGCTTCATCGAGCACCAGTGTGGAGACGCTGCCCAGCGACAGGGCGTTGTGATCCAGCAGGTCGAGCAGGCGCCCCGGGGTCGCCACCACGATGTCGCTGCCACCGCGCAAACGCAGCATCTGCGGATTGAGGGAGACGCCGCCAAACACGATCGAGACCTTGAGCGCCTGCGGCAGGTGCTGCGCCAGTTTGCGAATTTCCTCGCCGACCTGGGCGCTGAGTTCGCGCGTGGGCACCAGGATCAGCGCGCGCAGCCGGCGCGCTCGCTGCGGCGGCCGATCTTGCAACTGCTGCAGCAGCGCCAGGGCAAAGGCGGCGGTTTTGCCCGAGCCGGTCTGCGCCGAGCCCAGCACATCGCGGCCCTGCAGCGCCGCCGGAATGGCCGCCAACTGGATCGGGGTGGGCACGGCATAAGCGCTGGCTTGAATGGCGCGCAGCAGGGCGGGGGACAGACCCAGGGAGGAAAATGACATAAACAGAGCTGCTTGGTGGAGGTGAAGGCGGGCGGGTGCTGCAACGACGCCAAGGCGGTTCGCGCAGCGCCCAGTTTAAGCGGCCGCGCCGGCGCGCCGGCGCAGCGGGCACAAGCCGCATAATCGAGCGCTTGCGCATCACGTCCGTCCCGGGTGATATCAGACCGACCGACCGGCAGAAAGGCAACCGTGAAAAAGACATTCCAATTAGCCATCGAAGGCAAAAACCGCGACCGCGTGCTGGAAGCCACCAAGCACGAAATCCGCAAATACGTGAAACGGCAACGCCGGGTGCCACTGCCCGCGGGCGTGGACTTCTGGGATTTTGACTGCCGCTTTGGCACCGACCCGGAGCACGCGACGGTGGTTCATTTCGCCACCCTCACCAGTTTGATCGACGCCGTGGCGCGCGACGGCGGCACCGCGTTTTATCTCGAATTGCTGGCCAAAAACGGCTACCGCGGCGCCCGCGCGGCGGACAGCGGGGAAGCCGAGCCACCCCTGCTTTAGTTCCGCCGACAGGCCGCCCTTAGGCGGAACAGCCCCCCCGGGGGCAGCGCAGTACGCGCAGCGACAAGCGTGGGGTTTAGAACGGCCGGGCGCGTCGTGCCGCTCAAGTGCGGCCATGATTGCGGGGATAATCACCGGTTTTCTACCCTCAACTGGAGTATTCCCATGGCCAAAGAATTCCGCACCGAAGCCCAAGCACGTGCAACACCGCGTCCGGTGCCGCCCAAGGGCGTGTGCTTCACCGCCCCCAAGGGCCAAAAGCGCAGCCTGGAGCGTGGCACCGCCACCAACAACAAGAAAAACCCCGGCAAGCGTTGCAAAAAGGGCGGCTAAGCGCCCTTCACGACCGGCCTGTCAGGGTCTGGCTGGGAACAGGCTTGAAGGCCTGCCCCGCCAACCTACCTATTGCGCCGGTACTGGCCGCCGACCTCGAACAGGGCATGGGTGATCTGGCCCAGTGAGCAGACGCGCACGGCGTCCATCAGCACCTCGAACACATTCTTGTTTTCGATCACGGCCTGCTGCAGACGTTTCAGCATGGCCGGAAACTGGTTGGCGTGCAAAGTGTGAAAAGCTTGCAGACTGGCTGCGACCAGCGACGTGGATGTGTGGTAACTTTCTCGAATGCACAACGACGAAACGGTCACCAAGGCCAACACGGTGCGACTGCTGCGGGAGCTCAGTGTATGACTGCGGTCGAACTACTTGAAAGCCTCAACCTCCTCGATGAAAACGAGCACATAGAGGCCAAACGCGGCTCGGAAGCCGGCAAATCCATACTGGAAACCATTTGCGCCTTTGCCAATGAGCCGGGTTTGGGTGGCGGCTGGCTGCTGCTGGGCGTGGTTCGTGAAGAAATGGCCTTATTCCCCGCCTACGAGGTGGAAGGCATCGCCCAGCCCGAAAAGCTGGGCGCCGAGATCGCCACCCAATGCCGCAACACCTTCAACCAGCCGGTGCGCGTCGAGATCAACACCGAAACCATTCACGGCAAAACCGTGCTGGTGGTGCATGTACCCGAGGCACAGCCGCAGGACAAACCCATATTCTTCAAGGCCCAAGGCCTGCCCAAAGGTGCCTTGCGGCGCATCAGCAGCACAGACCAGCATTGCACCGACGACGACTTGGCCGTGTTTTACCAAGGCCGTCAAACCGAAAGCTTTGATTCCACGCTGGTAGCGGATGCGACCAAGGACGACCTGTTGCCCGAAGCCATTGCCGACTACCGCCAGTCCCGCGCTGAAGCGAACCCCGATGCCGAAGAGCTGCGCTGGAGCGACGAAGACCTGCTGCAGTCATTAGGCTGCATCCGGCGCAACCCGCAAGGAACGTGACAGCCCACCGTGGCCGGCCTCATGCTGTTTGGTAAACCGGTGGCGCTACGCCGCTGCTTCCCCATGATGCGGGTGGACTACATCCGCGTGCCCGGCCGTGAGTGGGTGCCCCACCCGGACCGCCGCTTTGACACCATCGACCTGCGCGACCCGCTGCTGCGCCTGGTCCGCCGTGCCCAAGCCGCCATTCTGGACGACCTGCCCAAAGGCTTTGCCCTGGAAGAAGGCGACCTCCAGCGGCAAGACAAACCCGCTATTCCCTTGCGGGTGATTCGCGAAGCATTGGTCAACGCCTTGATGCACCGCAGCTACCGCAGCCACAGCCCGGTGCAGATCATCCGCTACGCCAACCGGCTGGAGATTCGCAACCCCGGTTTCTCGCTCAAGTCGCAAGACCACCTGGGCGAACCGGGCTCCCAATTGCGCAACCCCAAAATTGCCGCCGCCCTGTATGACACCCGGCTGGCCGAAACCAAAGGCAGCGGCATCCGCGTCATGCGCGAAAGCATGGAGCAGGCCGGCCTGACGCCGCCCTTGTTGGAGTCGGACCGGAGCAATGACCAGTTTGTAGCGCGCTACTTCTTTCACCACTTTCTGGGTGCCGAAGACATTGCCTGGCTGGCCCAGTTCAAAGACCTGCAACTGAGCGAGGATGAGGCCAAGGCGCTGATCATGGTGCGCGAGGCGGGTGCTCTCAACAACGGCACCTACCGCGAGCTGACCAAAGTCGACACCCTGACCGCCAGCCAGTCCCTGCGCCGCCTGCGCGACGCCGGGCTGCTGACCCAGAAAGGGCGGGGATCGGCCACTTATTACGTACCGACCGACCGACAGGTTGGTAGATAGCGGCTTATCTACCAAGTCCGAGGCCTTATCCAGTAACCCCGACGGCTTATTGAGTAACCCCTCAGGCTTATTGAGTGAGCCCCCGGAGCCAGCGTTCGACGAAGCTCGCCGCCGCGATCTTCTGAATGGATTGCCAGGGGAGCTGGCGGCCAGTGTGGGTGCCATCGGCCAGAGACACCCGCCCGAAGAAGTCCGTGCCCTGGTGATCGCCCTGTGCCAGTTTCGGGCATGGCGTACCGAAGAGCTCGCGGACCTGCTGCGCCGCCGCCCGGAAACCATCCGCCAGCACTATCTGCGCCCATTGATGCGCGAAGGCCGCATCACCATGACCAATCCGCAGGAGCCGAACGATCCTCAGCAGGCGTATCGGACGGTGGAGGTGCGGTTATGAAAAGTTTGAATCGCATAAAGCTGAAATACGTCGCTGATTACATCCAGAGGGGTGACGCGCCAACGTACGTCGATTCGAATGGAGTGTCGGTTATGGGCGCCTGCGGGGTAACTAATTTACATATTCCTCCGATACTGCCCGCCCACCTCAAACAACGCGTTGGTGATCTGGCCCAATGAGCAGACGCGCACGGCGTCCATCAGCACCTCAAACACGTTGTGGTTGTCAATCACGGCTTGCTGCAGACGTTTCAGCATGGCCGGGGACTCTTTGGCGTGGCGCTGGTGGAAGTCTTGCAGGCGTGTGAGCTGGTTCTGCTTTTCCTCGTCGGTGGAGCGCGCCAGCTCCAGCTTGTCGAGCACCGCGTCGCCGTGCGGGTTGCGGAACGTG
>JAKFXU010000474.1 GCA_021731215.1 Rhodoferax sp. | reverse complement strand
GCCGCCACCATGGCATGTTCCATCGTGGGCGGCGCGTTGGCCGGGCCGGCGCCGCCCAGCGGCTGGCGCGACTGCATGTCGGCGATGCGCTCGGTCGTGAGCGGGTGGCTGCGCAGATAAGGGTAGGCGCCACTGTCATTGAGGCGCGACGCCTGCTGCAGCTTGCCGAACATGGACACAAAGCCCTGCGCCTCAAAACCAGCCTGCGTCATGATCCCAAAGCCGACGCGGTCGGCTTCGCGCTCCATGTCGCGCGAGAAATTGAGCTGGTTCTGCGCCGAGATCGCCTGCCCGCCCACGATCAGGGCGTTGCCGGCATCGACATTCTTGCTGGCCGCCAGCGCACCCAGGATCATGGCGCCGATCAACCAGGGGGCTTGTTGACTCTGTTTCGCAATCAAGCGCGAAATATGGCGTTGCGTCACGTGGCTGAGCTCGTGCGCCAGCACCGAGGCCAGTTCGTCGCGGCTGCTGACGATGGCGATCAGGCCCAGATGCACGCCCAGGTAGCCGCCCGGCAGGGCAAACGCGTTCACGCTGCGTTCACGCGAGAGCATCACCTCCCAGGCAAAGCGCGCATCGAGCTCGGGCGACAGATCACCGCGCGCACGCGCCGCCGCCAGCAGCGGCTGCCAGATGCCCTGCACGTACTCGACCAGTACCGGGTCATCCAGATAGTCCGGGTCGCGGTAGATTTCGCGCGCAATCCGGTCGCCCAGGCGGCGCTCGGCACTGCTGCTCATGTCACTGCCGTCGCCCAGCGTCGGCAACTGCGGGCTTGACGCTGCGCTGGTCGCGCTGTCGGCGCGGGCCGGCAGGCAGAGTGGGCCGGCCAGGCCCAAGGCGACCAACACCATCGCTTTCAACGCTGTAGGGAACGGGGCTGACGCCCGCTTGGACTGGAGTGGCTTGATCAAGATGAGTACCGCAGGCTGAAAGGGGGTTTGGTCCGAACCGAGGGAGGCGGGGGCCGCCGTGCATCGTATGATGCCGCATTGATATAAACGTTCGGTCAACGCGGCCCCTGTTAACGCTTCAACTGTAACCAATTCCCCATGAGCTCTCTCACCCATTTCGACGCCCAGGGCCAGGCCCATATGGTGGACGTGGCCGCCAAGGCCAGCACGCACCGCATTGCAGTGGCCGGCGGCCGCATTGAAATGCTGGCCAGCACGCTCGCCGTTATCGAAGCCGGCAGCGCCAAGAAAGGCGACGTGCTGGGCATTGCGCGCATTGCCGGCATCATGGCCGCCAAGAAAACCAGCGAGCTGATTCCGCTGTGCCACCCGCTGGCCCTGACCCGGGTGGCGCTGGAGTTTGAAGCAACCCCCACCGACGCGAGCAAGACCGCCAGCGTGTATTGCACGGCCACGGTGGAAACGGTGGGCCCGACCGGCGTCGAGATGGAAGCCCTGAACGCCGTGCAAGTGGCGCTGCTCACCATTTACGACATGTGCAAGGCGGTCGATCGCGGCATGACCATCACCGAGGTGCGTCTGCTGCAAAAGCACGGCGGCAAGTCGGGCAGCTTCATTGCCGGTTAGCGGCGTCTGATAGCCCGTTGTTCCTGGCCCAGCGCGCCTGCTGCTCTGGAAACGCCGCCTGGTAGCGTGCCTGATAGAACCGCACCTCGTCCTCCAAGCCGAGCAGCGCGGCGCTCTCAAGCAGTGCCTCCACCACGCGTGGTTCCGGTGAAAAGTGCAGCAGCGTCAGCGCCAGCGCCCGCAACCGGGCCGCGTTGTCGGGCGTCACGGGCGTGGTGGTGAGCTCGGCAAAGCGCACCTGATGCCGGAACAACCACGAAGCCCCAATTTTCTCCAGCGTTTGCTCGCGATACGGCGCCCAACGCATGGCGGGAATCCGGTAAATCTGGCTGATGCGCTGATAGTCCCAGGCGGCGTAGCCGAGCGCCGCCACTGCCATCAGCGCGACCGCCGCCGACCCGACCAGCGCGACCGACGACGCCACCGCGCCGGCCGCCGGCCAAGTTTGCGGGCGGCGCCACAACAGCCAGACGCACAGGCCTGCCGCCATCTGGAACGGGCCATACCAGAGCGGATATTCCAGCAGGCTGTGCAGCAAAATCACCGCCAGCACGCCCCACGCCAACTGGCGCGTGGCGTCGCGCTCACGCCAGGGCCGCGCGCGCCACAGCAGCCACAGCCCGGCGCCGCAGGCCGCCAGCGCCGCCGGCACGCCGAGTTCCACCGCCAGTTGCAGCGGCAGGTTATGGGCATTGTCCAGAATGTCGCAAAAACGCGCGCCGGGGTACAGCGTGATGAAGTGAGCGTAGTCCAGCTCGCCCCAGCCCCAGCCGAGCCAGGGCTTTTGCGTGATCAGGTGCAGCACATTGCCCCACAGCGTCAGGCGGCTGGCGCAGGCGTCATCGCCGGCGCGCAGCCGAGCCCAGGCACCGGCTGACAGCGGATCAAGCCCGGCCAGCCAGGGCAGCGCCAACGAAGCCACCGTGTAGCCCAGCAGCGCCGCCAGCAGCACCCGGCGCGCGTGCGGCGCACGCCATTGACCCCACACCAGCGCCAGTGCCAGCACCAGCCCCAACTGAAGCAGACCGGTGCGCGAGGACGAGGCCGCATTGCCGGCCCCGAGCAGCAGCGCCAGCGCCACCAGCACTGCGGTGGGCCAGGACCCGCCGGCCAGATGGGCCGAGCTGCCCGGCAACCGACGCCCCGCCTGCCCCTGCGCCGCCCACCACAGCAAGGCCAGCAGCCCGATATTGGTCAGGCTGGCAAACTGGTTACGCTGGCGCAAATTGGCAAACGCCTCACCCAAGCCGGTGCTGTTGACCCAGGGCCCAAACACGGCGGTGGCGCCAACATATTGCAGCAAACCCAGAGCGGCGCTGAGCAAGGCGGCAGCCAGCCAGGCGAGCGCCGTGGCATCCACCAGCCGAGCGCCCCAAGGCCGCTGCGGCGCCAAGCAAGCAACCCCGATCAACGCGGCGGCGCAGGCCCAGGAGAACAACAGCGGCACCACGGCCGCCGAGGGCCCGGGCGAAAACGGGTTGAGCCAGGGTAGAGCGATGAGGAAGAAGGCGGCGATGGCGGGCATGAGGGCGTGGGCGCTGCGACGAGGTCGATGCAGTGAGCGGTTTGCTCCCGAACCCGCAGCCTCACCTTTTCATTACGCCGGACGGCCTGTCAAGCGCTGCAGCGCTTCCTGGTACTTGGCTGCGGTCTTGGCAATGATTTCATTGGGCACGCGCGGTGCGGGCGGCGTTTTGCTCCAGGGCTTGCCGTCGACCTGTGCGCCTTCCAGCCAGTCGCGCACAAACTGCTTGTCATAGCTGGGTGGATTGATGCCTTCCTGATAGCTCTCGGCCGGCCAGAAACGTGACGAGTCGGGCGTCAGCACCTCATCCATCAGCGTCAGCGTGCCATCCTGATCCAGACCGAATTCAAATTTGGTGTCGGCAATGATGATGCCCTTGGTCGCAGCGATCTCGCTGGCGGCCTGGTAGAGCCGGATGCTGACGTCGCGAATGCGGGTGGCCAGATCGAGGCCGATCATCGCCACCGTCTGCTCGAAGGTGATGTTCTCGTCATGGTCGCCGACCGCAGCCTTGGCCGCTGGCGTGTAGATCGGCGCAGGCAACTTGGAGGCGTTCTTCAGCCCAGGTGGCAGCTTGACGCCGCAGATCGCCTGGTTCTCCTGGTATTCCTTCCAGCCGCTGCCGGCCAGATAACCGCGCACCACCGCTTCCACGGGCAGTGGTTTCAGGCGCTTGACCAGCATCGAGCGGCCCACCACCTGCGGTATTTCAACCGGCGTCACCACGCTTTCGGGCGCGTCGCCGGTGAGGTGGATCGGGCAGATGTTCAAACCCCCTGGGCCGAGTTTGGCAAACCAGAACAGCGCCATCTGCGTCAGCAGCGCGCCCTTGCCGGGTATGGGCTCGCCCATGATGACGTCAAATGCGCTCAGGCGGTCGCTGGCGACCATCAGGATGCGGTCGTCTCCGACGGCGTAATTGTCGCGCACCTTGCCACGGGCCAGCAGCGGCAAGGAGGTCAGCATGGAAGTGTGCAGGGCCAGTGGGGCAGCCAACGGGGGCACAGCGGAGTTGGAGGGGGACGGATTCATAGGATTAATTTCAGTTGGGGTTCAATGCGGGCAATTTTTTCGAAATCACTATCTCGCGCCAGCAAGGGTTCATCAGCTTCGATCGCACAGGCTGCGACCAGGCAGTCATTCGAGTTGAGCGGCTTGAGCCCCTGCCATCGGCAGCGGGCATACAACAGAGAGGCACTGCGCGCCAATTGCAGCGGGTCAGCGCTGACATAGGCCGGCAGGGTGTCGAGCAATTTCTGCATTTCGATAAAGTGCTGCACGCTCCTGGCGCCTTGCAACACCTCGCGATAAACCACCTCGGGTACCCAGCAAGTTTCAGCATCGTGCAAAGCCCGTTGCAGCCGCAAATGTGCGGGTGAGCCGCTAGTGCGCAGCAGCTCAATCCAGGCCGAGGTATCGGCAATCATGCTGCATCAAGTTCACGGCTCTTTCGACTCCTGCCTGGTGCAGCTTTGACAGCTTTGCTGGATTTTTTAACCGGTTCGGCGCGGAGTTCTTCAGATTGCCGATCCAAAGCGTCACGGGCATCCTTGAATGTATGCCAACCCCGGCGCTCCAGTGCCTCCGGCGTCAGGCCATAGGGCCCCCGGGGGTCGTAGTCCGGGTCAATCGGGTTCATGGCCTGCAACGCCAACAGGGCCGAATAATCCGGCTTGCGCACATAGGCCTTGAGGGCCGCTTCCACCGCGGCCTTTTTGGTCGTGACCCGGGCGCGCGCCATGGCCAGTTTGATGAGCTCGTCGTCAATTACGATGTTGGTGCGGGTGTCCATGGCCATTCCTTCAATTCATACACCTTGGATGTGTATAA
This sequence comes from Rhodoferax sp., assembly GCA_021731215.1. Classification (GTDB taxonomy): domain Bacteria; phylum Pseudomonadota; class Gammaproteobacteria; order Burkholderiales; family Burkholderiaceae_C; genus Rhodoferax. Next base: position 1,348 of record JAKFXU010000474.1, on the reverse strand, counting down.
AACAATTATGCCGCAAAACAGCGACCGAGTGTCGCCGTCTGCGGCGCCTTGATGGCAGCGTTGCTGCGCTCCTTGCAACGACGAAGAAAGGGGGCTTTGGCGATGGCTGCCGCCCTCAACGCGTCTTCATATACGCGCCGTACAGCCAGGGATTGAGGTCACGCAGGCTCTTGCGCTGGCGCACGATGTCATGGTGGCGCCCCTGGCGTTCCAAACCCAGGAGATTGACCAGCAGCCGCATGGCCTGCTCGGGCGCGCTGTGCAGCGAGGCTTGCGCCTGCGCCAGGGCGGCCACCAACTGCGGCCGTTCAGTCAGCAGCCAGGCGGGAAACCAGGACAGCTCAGCCGCTGCATCGGTCGGGTCAGAGGCGGCCTCAAACTCGGCGTCAAACTGGTCTTTGAGCCGCTGCAAGCTTGGTTCGGGGGCGTGCCGCACCAGCGCATCCAGCCGGTTCGGCGACAGCCATGCCAGCTCCGCCAGCAGTCCCCAGGTGGCCTGCAGGCCGTACAGATGCAGTTTGGCCTGCGTCATCCAGGCCAGCGGCGCTGGAATGCGCCGCCAGGATTCAATGCGCGCCACGGCGTCCAGCGCGCCCTGCCAGTCTCCCATCTGCAACAGCATCGGCGCTGCATGGTCCTGCTCCGAGTCGGCGCGAAAGGGCAAATGCGAGCCGCGTTGTGCCAGGTCTTGCCAGAATGGACGCAGCCAGAGCGCCGCACCCATTTGTCCCATCAGGCGCAGCGCAGCCGGCGCGGTGGCGTCTTGCAGCGCCAGTCTGGCCCGACGCAACGCCGGGTGGTCGGCAAACAGCTCCCGCTGCAAGGCCTGCCGGGCGCGCGCCTCAAGCGCCTCGGTCAGTGTGAGCAATGCCGGCAGCGATTCATCCTGGGCGTACTCTTGATGCAGCGTTTGCCAGGCGGCTCGCGAGCGCGTTGCATCGTGCTGTTCCAGCGCCAGCAGCACATCATTGCGCAGCATGACATCGCGGCTGTGCTCAAAAATGTCGAGCTGCATCGCTAATTTTGCTACGGCGAAGGGCACTGCTGCAAAACGACTGGTTGATGCGGGTGAGATGGCAGTGGCGTGACGAAAGGAAGGCCGGGGCACGAGGGTGCCGCCGGCCACGCGGCGCTTACTGCACCACTTGCGCCAGTTCGCCGCGGGCATATTGCCCGGCCACCATGAACAGGCTGTGGCTCTTGATCTTGGCGGCCTGGCCTTCGCAGCCAAACTGGAGATAGCGCTGTTTGCAAATCTGCTTGGCGGCTTCACGGGCCGGCTTGAGCCAGTCGCGCGGGTCAAACTTGTCGGGGTTTTGCGCCATGAACTTGCGCACCGCAGCGGTCA
>JAKFXU010000109.1 GCA_021731215.1 Rhodoferax sp. | reverse complement strand
CGTACCACCGCCCGCAGCGGCAGCGGGGCATACAGCGTGAGCAGCGGTTTTCCCGGCACCGCCAGACCGCCGGCGGCGACCTGCGTCTGCAGCACCCAGCCCGCAAACGGCGCGCTGACCCGGGTAAAGCCCTGCGCCAGGGCCGACTGCCGCGCCCCGGCGCTGGCCTGATCGCGCCCGGCCAGCGCGCCCTTGAGTTGGGCCTCGGCGCTATCGAGGGCGGCGGAACTGATAAAGCCCTTGGCCTGCAAATCACGCGTGCGCTCGAAATGGGCCTGCGCGTTGCGCAGTTCGGCTTGCGCCTGCGCCACCTGCGCCTGGCTGCGCTGCACGCCGGTTTGCGCCTCGCGGTCGTCAATCGTTGCCAGCAACTGGCCCGCCTGCACCTTGTCACCGGCCTTGACCGCCAGCGTGGCAATGCGGCCACTGGCCTGCGCCGAAATCGTACTCTGCTTGACCGGTTCAATCACGCCCTCGAGTTCGAAGCCGCTCGCCACCGACTTGAGCTGCGCGGGCACGGTCGCCACCTGGATCGGGCCCTGCGCGGCCGCGACCGACACCAGCACGGCACCCAGCCACGGCAGCAGGCGCCGCGCACGGCGGGCGGAGCGATAAAAGTCAAGCGAGGCAAGTGGACTCATGGGGCACCTTTAAAATACTGGACGGAGTATATATGCATACCCCCCACAGTACGAACACCGAGGCAAAAAGCCCTCACAGCCGGGTGGCTGCGAGGGCTTGAATGACGAAGGCAATGGCACGCATGCGGCCGGCGCAATGGCTATGTGGACTCGGCTTGAAACTGTACTGTTTTGTAGCACCACGCGATCTTTGACAGCCGGCATCCCGTGAAACAGTTAATTACTGAACAGTTCGGAATGAGTGCCGGATCGCACAAAGTGAATCCAGTTGGCCTCGACCTGGTAGATCAGCAGGAAGTCGCCTCCGATGTGGCATTCCCTGTGATCGGCCCAATCCCCCTTCAATGCGTGGTCCAGCCATTCAGCGCCAAGTTGGCAATCGTTTGCAATCAACAGCAGCATCGCCTCCTTGAGTCGCCCCATGTCGTAGCGTCCGGAGTGCGTCTGACGCTCCCAATCCTTAAAAAACGCTTTGGTGTAGTCCGCTGCCCGTGGCAGGGACGCGCGTTTACTTGCTGCTGTTCTTTTCAAGATCGGCAAACAGTTCGTCAGCCGTGGCAAAACGGGCGCGACGTGCAGCCATCATGGTGCGCGACTCTTCCATCGCAGCGCGCGTCTCAGCGTTTGGAACCTTAAGTTCAAGCGGAAATGCCTGGTCGATAACCACGCGGCGCAAAAACAGCCGCACGGCGTCCGACACCGACATACCCATTGCAGTCAGCGCCTGGGTTGCCTGCTCTTTGATTTCATCGTCCACCCGAATGTGGAGCATTGAAGTTTGCGCTGCCATGGTGGAGCCTCCTATGTTGCCTTTGATTATGTATCTCATTTGAGATTAAATCAAGACCCCCTCAAAACGGAATATCGTCGTCCATATCGTCAAAGCCGCTCGACGGCCGGGCCTGCGCCGGGGCCGCGCGTGGCGCCGCGGCGGCTGCCGGACGGGGCGCCGGCGCCGCTCGCGCATAGCCAGCGCCTTCCTCGTCGCTGGCCGGCTCACCCATGCCTTCGCGACTACCGAGCATTTGCATCTCGTTGGCGATGATGTCGGTGGCGTATTTTTCGACCCCGTCCTTGTCGGTGTATTTGCGCGTCTTGATGCGGCCTTCCACATAGACCGAGCGGCCCTTCTTCAGGTACTGGCCGACGATGTCGGCCAGCTTGCCGAAGAAGGTGACGCGGTGCCACTCGGTCTCCTCGACCATCTCGCCGGTCTTGCTTTTGTACTTGCTGCTGGTGGCAATCGTGATGTTGGCCACCGGGTCGCCGCTGGGCAGGTAGCGGACTTCGGGGTCGCGCCCCAGATTGCCCACGAGAATGACTTTGTTAACGGATGCCATGGTTTGTTCCTCCAGAATGTAGATTGATTATCCCGCCTTTGGCGTGCGCATCGGCCAGGCCAGCAGCAGCCACACCAGCATGACTGCACCACAGGCGGCGAACAGGCCGGACGCGCCGAGCTGCTTCAGCAGCCAGCCGCCGGTCACGCCACCGGCAAACAGACCGAGCGACTGCAGCGTGTTGTACACCCCCATGGCCGCGCCGCGCGCGTGGGCCGGTGCCACGCGCGAAGCCAGACTGGGCTGGGTCGCCTCCAATACATTGAAGCCACAGAAAAACAGGAACAGCAGCGCCGCCAGCGCGCCGACGCTGGGCTGGCCCACAGCCACCTGCCACAAACCCACCTGCACCAGCGTGATCAGGCCAACCGCGCTCAAAAACACCGCCCGCAGGTAGCCGCGCTTCTCCAGCGCAAACACCGCCCCCATCAGCCCGAACGAGCCCAGCACCGCCGGCAGGTAGACCCACCAGTGCTGTTCGCGCGCCAAGCCGGCCTGCACCAGCAGCGCGGGCACCGCCATCCACATCGCCAGTTGCACCGCGTGCAACACAAACACGCCAAAATTCAGGCGCAGCAAGGCCGGCAGGCGCAGCACTTCCAGCAAGCCGCCGCGCGCGATGTTTTTATGCTGTCGTGGCTCGGCGGGCACCCACCAGATCACCACCGCGACGCCGGCCAAGGCCAGGCCACCGGTCATGACAAACAATCCGGCCAGCCCGATATGCGCCACCAGCAGGGGCGCCAGCACCAGTGACAATGCAAACATCAGCCCGATGCTGATCCCCACCAGCGCCATCGATTTGGTGCGCACGATGTCGCGCGTCTGGTCCGCCAGCAAGGCGGTGACGGCGGCCGAAATGGCGCCCGCGCCCTGCAGCGCGCGGCCAATGATCAGCCAGCTCAGGCTGGGAGCGAGCGCGGCCACAAAACTGCCGATCGCAAACACAGCCAAGCCAAACACGATCACCCGCTTGCGCCCGAAGCGGTCGGACGCCAGGCCAAAAGCGAATTGCAGCAGGGCCTGGGTCAGGCCATAAATCCCCATCGCCAGGCCAATCAGGGCCGGGTCGTCACCGCCGGGGTAGTGGGCGGCTTCGAGCGCAAACACCGGCAAAATCAGGAACAGCCCGAGCATGCGCAGGGCAAAAATGGAGGCCAGCGAAAAGCTGGCGCGCCGCTCGACCGGCGTCATGGTGCTGGTCACAACGGTGCTTCCCCCCGCAGGCGGGGCATCAACTTTAGGCAAAACAGGAGTCTCCCAACAGGCTATGCGACGGCCGTAAAACGCTCGATTGTCCCCGATTCATGCCACCGCACAGCACGCGGGCGTGCCAAGGCGGCCATCTTTCACTATCATGGTGAGTTTCCCCCGAGCGCACTCCACCTTGAACTCCCCCACCGACGGCACCTCCCTCGAACAATATCCGGATGGCAAGCCGCTTGCCATGGCCTGGCAGCAGCACAGCATCAGCATTCGCGGCGCGCGCACGCACAATCTCAAGAACATCGACCTCGACATTCCGCGCAACCAGCTGGTGGTGATCACCGGCCTGAGCGGTTCCGGCAAGTCGAGTTTGGCGTTTGACACCCTGTACGCCGAGGGCCAGCGCCGTTACGTGGAAAGTCTCTCGACCTACGCGCGCCAGTTTTTGCAGCTGATGGACAAGCCCGACGTGGACGTGATCGAAGGCCTGAGCCCCGCCATCTCGATCGAGCAAAAGGCCACCTCGCACAACCCGCGCTCTACCGTGGGCACCGTGACCGAGATTCACGACTACCTGCGGCTGCTGTTTGCCCGCGCCGGCACGCCGTTCTGCCCGGAGCACGACTTGGCGCTGCAGGCCCAAACCGTGAGCCAGATGGTGGACGCCGTGCTGGCCTTGCCGGCGGACACGCGCTTGCTGATTCTGGCCCCGCTGGCACGCGAGAAAAAGGGCGAATTCCTGGACGTGTTTGCCGATCTGCAGGCGCAGGGCTATGTGCGCTTTCGGGTCGATGGACAGGCCTATGAGTACGACAACTTGCCGGCGCTGAAGAAAACGGAAAAACACGATGTCGACGTGGTGATTGACCGCGTCAAGGTGCGCCCGGAACTCCAGCAGCGCCTGGCCGAGAGTTTCGAGGCGGCGCTGCGGCTGGCCGGTGGCCGCGCCATCGCGCTGGAGGTGGACAGCCAAAACGAGCACCTGTTCAACGCCAAATTCGCCTGCCCGGTCTGCAGCTATTCGATCGCCGAGCTGGAGCCGCGCCTGTTTTCCTTCAATTCGCCAATGGGCGCCTGCCCGGCCTGCGACGGGCTGGGCCTGCAGGAATTTTTTGACCCCAGCCGGGTGGTGGCTTTCCCGTCCCTGAGTCTGGCCAGTGGCGCCATCAAGGGTTGGGACCGGCGCAACGGTTACTACTTTGCGCTGCTGGAGAGCCTGGCCAAGCACTACAAGTTTGACCTTGAGCAGGCCTTTGAGACGCTTGGCCCCGAAGTCCAGCAAGCCGTGCTGCAGGGTTCGGGCGAGCAAGACATCAAGTTCAGCTACCTCATGGATTCCGGTGCCTCCCGGGGCAAGAAGGTCAGCAAGGCGCACCCGTTCGAGGGCATCATTCCCAATATGCAGCGCCGCTACCGGGAGACCGACTCCTGCGTGGTGCGCGAAGACCTGGCGCGCCTGCGCAGCACCCAGTGCTGCCCCGAATGCGCCGGTTCGCGGCTCAAACGCGAGGCCCGGCACGTGAAGATTGGCGAGGGCGCACAGGCGCGCGCCCTGGCCGAGATCAGCCGCCTCACCCTGCGCGAGAGCTTCCAGTACTTCAGCACGCTGCAGATGCAGGGCGCCAAGGGTGAAATCGCCGCCAAGGTGGTGCGTGAAATCGGCTTGCGCCTGAAGTTTCTCAACGACGTCGGCCTCAACTACCTGAGCCTGGACCGCAGCGCCGAGACCCTGAGCGGCGGCGAGTCGCAGCGCATTCGCCTGGCCTCGCAAATCGGCTCCGGTCTGACCGGTGTCATGTACGTGCTCGACGAGCCCAGCATCGGCCTGCACCAGCGCGACAACGAGCGCCTGATCGACACCCTCAAACACCTGCGCGATATCGGCAACAGCGTGCTGGTGGTGGAGCACGACGAAGACATGATGCGCGCCGCCGACCACGTGATCGACATGGGGCCCGGCGCCGGTTTGCATGGCGGGCGCGTGATGGCGCAGGGCACGTTCGAGCAGGTCAAAGCCAACTCCCGCTCGCTGACCGGCCAGTACCTGGCGCAAACGCTCAAAATCGCGGTGCCCACGCGGCGCACGCCCTGGCTGCCGACCGTGCAGGCGGCCCAAGCAGCGGATAAACCCAAGGCATCGCACTTGCCCCCGAGTCCGGCGGCGCTGCGCCGCGCCGAGCGCGAAGCCGTGCACCTGAGCACCCAGGGCGAGCTGCAGGTGCTGCGGGTGATAGGCGCCAGCGGCCACAATCTGAAGGCGGTCGATGTCGAGTTCCCGGTCGGACTGTTCACCTGCGTCACCGGCGTCTCGGGCTCGGGCAAATCAACGCTGGTCAACGACACGCTCTACACCGCCGTGGCGCGCACGCTCTATCGCGCGCACGGCGAGCCGGCGGCGCATGAGGCGATCGAAGGGATTGAACACTTCGACAAGGTGATCAGCGTGGACCAGTCTCCGATTGGGCGCACGCCGCGCTCGAATCCGGCCACCTACACCGGCCTGTTCACGCCGATTCGCGAGCTGATGGCCGAAGTGCCGATGGCGCGCGAACGCGGCTACGGCCCCGGGCGTTTCAGCTTCAACGTGGCGGGCGGGCGCTGCGAAGCCTGCCAGGGCGACGGCATGGTCAAGGTGGAAATGCATTTTCTGCCCGATGTCTACGTGCCCTGCGATGTCTGCTTGGGCAAGCGCTACAACCGCGAAACGCTGGAGGTGCTGTACAAGGGCAAGAACATCGCGCAAATTCTGGAGCTCACCGTGGAAGCGGCCTACCAGTTCCTGAAGGCAGTGCCCACCATCGCGCGCAAGCTGCATACCCTGCTCGACGTCGGTCTGAGTTACATCCGGCTGGGCCAGTCGGCCACCACGCTCTCCGGCGGCGAAGCGCAGCGCGTCAAGCTGGCGCTGGAACTGAGCAAACGCGATACCGGGCGCACGCTTTATGTGCTGGACGAACCCACCACCGGCCTGCACTTTGCCGATATCGACCTGCTGCTCAAGGTGCTGCACCAGTTGCGCGATGCCGGCAATACCATCGTCGTGATTGAACACAATCTGGACGTCATCAAGACCGCCGACTGGCTGATCGACATGGGAC
>JAKFXU010000108.1 GCA_021731215.1 Rhodoferax sp. | reverse complement strand
GGACCGCTTCGGTCGCTCCGATGCCAAAGCTCTGCCAGTTGATGGACGCGTTCTGCGTCGTCTGGGTGATGGTGGTGCTGCCGGCCGTGCTGCTGATGCTGGCGTCGCCGGCCGCCACCACGCCGCCGGTGGGCAGGGCGTAGCTAGTGGCGCCAAAGGACAGCATCACGGCGACGGCCAGCGCTTGCAGGCCAAAGCGGGCGCCGGCCGCCACGGCCGTTGCGCCCGACGCGGTCTTCCTGCCGGCGCTGCGGGCGTTCTCGGAAACGGCGACAAAAGTGCCGCTGGTGTCGTTCCAGTAAATGCGGTTCACGGTGTCTGTCCATTATTCTCGAAGGCTGTAGCCAGCTTTGAGGCCACCCATTGCGCCCGAGGAGGTCGATGCGCGACAGCGCCAAGCGCTCCGAGGCCATTAGTTGCGGTGACGCGAATGGATGAGCAAGCTGATCAGTGCCATCAGCGCAGCGCCGGTGGCGGCGGCGATCAGAATCCCCTTGACCGGCTCGTCCTTGACATAGTTCACCGTAGTGACCGAGGCCTGTTGTGCCTTGCCGCGCAGTTGTTGTGATGTGTCGCGCACGCTGTCCACGCCCCGCTGCGCCAGTGCGCTGACTTGCTCGCTGGCGCGGTGCAGCAGCGGCTGCGCCTGCTGCTGAAAATCATGCACGCTGTCCGCCAGGTCGTCGAGCGCGTCGTTGGCCACCCGCTGGGTCGATTTGATGGCATGGTCTGCCGATTGCGCGGCCTGCTCAACGAGGTTGCTGGATTGTTCTAAAGTCTTTTTGGTAAACATGAGGTTTCCTTTGAGGGGGAATGAAAATATTCGCAAGCTGTTTGGCTGCGATGATTCGAGTCTGGTCTTTTGGGAAGGTAACGGCGATAGGCTGCCCTCCTATGGCCCTGACGGGGAACGGCGTGAAACCGTGTTGGACGCTGCGGGCAGGCGCTTGAGTTGGTGCTGGCCCGGCGCAGCTACGCTTTGGTTCGCGCTCGGCTCGCGCGCCTCGACGTCGTACGAAGCGAACACTTGCTGCGCCGGCCGGGTTTCCGGCAGCACGTAGACAATGCCGTTGGTCCCGGTAAAAGCCGGGCGCACCACGCGTTTGAAGAAGTCCACCGGCACATTGATGCAGCCATAGGAAATCCGGTTGTCCAGCGGCGACGGCGTCGCCAGGCGCTGCGCGCGGAGCTCCTTGAGATTGCTCATGATCACCGGATGCAGGGAGACCGCGCCCTCGTAGTCGACCCAGAGAATTTCCGCGCCGCTGAGATTGCGGTCCAGCGCGGCCACAAAGCGCCCGGCCGGCGTGGTGCGCTCCTCGGGAAGAATGTCGGCCAACTTGCGCTCGCCGATGCCCGGGACAGAGTCGTCGCCCAGCGCCAGCCCGAGCAGCGCCGGGGCCGCGCCGCGCAGCCGGCCGTCAGCATGGAATACGAACACCTTGGCGTCCCTCTTATCGACAATCACGAACGGCAGATTGCGGTTGTCACCCGCATCGATGACCCAGTCCGCTACCTGCCGCGCGTCCTGGGAGGCGCGCTCTAGCCCGAAGTTGATCCGCTTGGGAGGCTGCGCCATCACGGCTTGCGACGCACGCGGGGTGGCGGCTGCTGCGCCTTGATAGGCTGGCAATAGTCGGCCCGGCGTGGCCAATGGCGCAGCGTCGTCGGCCGCCAACGCTGGGGACGCGCCAAAACTGCTGGCCAGCAGGCCAAGGCAAATCACCTGGACCAGGGTCGGCGTGATGGCGCGCATGTTTGAGCCCTCGGTGGCGCCGGCCCCAGGCGCTTAGTTGCGATCCTGTTTGCGCGGACGAACCGGCGCCACGTAGACCTCCGGGGGTGTCTCAATCGGCACGATCACCGGCGCTGGTTGCTGCACCACGACCGGCGCTACAACTGGCGCGGCGGCAGGCACGACGACCAGTGGCGCCTGGGCCGGCGCGAGCGCCAGCAATTCGGGCGGCGTCTTGGCCAGCACGACGGTTGGCATCCAGGTCGGCACGGCACCCGGCCGCGCGGGCGACCTGAGGTCCTTCGTAACATCGAGCAATTGGTCGGTCTCAACCGGCAAGGTCTCCACCGGCAAGGTTTCAACCGGCAAGGTCTCGATCGGCGGCCTGATGCTGGCCGTGGTGAAGGCGGTGGGGTTGACGCTGTAGTTGCCGGCGTCAGCGCCCGACAGGCCCAGGCCGCTGCCGGTCACGGTCTTGTTGGTGCCAGGGGTTGGCGTATCGAAGCTGGCGCTGCCGCCGCTGTAGCTCACCGCGTCGCCGTTGATCGCGCCCGTCAGTGTGCGCGAGGTGATCGTCGCGGCTGTCGTCGTGTCAAAGTCCTTGTCGGCCGCCGTGATGGCGCCGGTGATCGCCAGCGGCGTGATGGCTGCGCTGGTTCTCGCGTCACCCGGACGGCAAGACTCCCAGAGGGAAAATCGAGCGGCGTCTGCACCACCCAGGCTATAGCCGGTATAGGTGATGCCGATGTCCGCTGCCACGTTCTTGTCATCGAAAGTGGCGGTGCCGGGAACCAAGGTGACGTCGCCGCCGAGCGTGGGGTCGCCCCTGAATGCAAGGGTGGCCGTCGTGTTGCCGTCGTAGACTTTGTCGTTGCCCTGCGCGAACACCAGCATGTATTGAGTCAGATAGGTGCTGGCGGTCCCGGTCAAGTTGACCGAATAATCATGCGGCGCGTTGTATGAGACCGGCGTGTAATAAATTTTGATATCCGTGATAGCTGGAGTAGCCCCTGTAACGGTATAACTGCCGAGAGGACCAAAGACCACGGTGCCACCGATGAGCCCCGGCACCGCTGCGGAAGCCTCGCTGCCGGCACGCAGTACAACGTGACCTCGGGTCATCGTCATGTCCGCCCTGATGTTGATATCGCGTCCGGCATACAGTAGGGCGTCGCCATCGGTCGTCGTCACGGCGGCATCCACGTTGATATCGCGTCCGCAGCACACCGTGAAATCTCCACTGGTCGTTGTCACGGGCGAATTGATGTTGACGTCGCGCCCCGCCGTCCAGCTAATATTTCCGCTGGTTGCCGTAATGCCCGTCACGCCCAACGCCACGTTGATATCGCGCCCGGCATTGGCTACCAGGCTGCCCGTATTGGCAGTAACCGCCGCATTGAAATTCACGTCGTTAAAGGCGTTCAAGGTCAGCGTCGTCGCCGCACTCCAGGTGACGGCCTCGTTTACATTGATATCTCCGTTCTCGAGACCCGGTCCGGCTACCGTGGCGATGACTACGTTGTTACTCCCTAGCTGAGTGGAAAGTGCCGCGCCGGTGATGTCGTCTCCGGGCATGCTGCCCACGTTGAAGTCCTCCGGGTCGATCAGCCAGGTGCCGGTCTGCCCCATGGGTGCGGCGGTGGTGATTTTGACGTTGTCGGCGACCTTGACGTAGGCTGCTGACGTTTCAATAAAGCCGCCATTGCCACCATTCGGAGCCGAAGCATCGAGCGTGCCGCCCACATTGACGGTGCCGCTTTGCATGTCGCCCATCAGCATGATCCTGCCGTCTTCGCCGGTGACCAGGGTCTGCGCCCGGATCACGCCGGTGTTGTTGACCGCGCTTTGCAGCAGGCTGCCGGCCGACTGCGCGCTGAGCAGCACCTGGCCGCCGTCGGCCCGGAGCAGGCCGCCGTTGTGTACCAGCGCGTTGACCGCGCCCTGGTTCACCGTGACATTGAGCAGGCCGTCGCCGGCCACATCCAGCGTGATGGCGTTGCCGGCAGCCAGCGCCACCGTGCCAAGCCGGGCCGAGATCACGCCCTCGTTGCTGACCTTGGCCCCCAGCAGCGCCACATAGCCGCCGTCGGCATTGATCGATCCTTGATTGAGCAGCGCCGCGCCGCTGCTGCCGGAAAATCGGTAGCTGCCGGCCATGAAGTCACTGTCAGTGATGTTCAGGGTAGAAGCCACCAGCCCACCGACATTGACCGATGCGCCCTGGCCGAACAGGATGCCGTTCGGGTTCACCAGGAACACTTTGCCGTTGGCCGACAGACTGCCCAGGATGCTCGAAGGGTCCGATCCCAGCACCCGATTGAGCGTGACCGAACTGCTGTTGGGCTGCACGAAGCGGACCGCTTCGGTCGCTCCGATGCCAAAGCTCTGCCAGTTGATGGACGCGTTCTGCGTCGTCTGGGTGATGGTGGTGCTGCCGGCCGTGCTGCTGATGCTGGCGTCGCCGGCCGCCACCACGCCGCCAGTGGGCAGGGCGTAGCTAGTGGCGCCAAAGGACAGCATCACGGCGACGGCCAGCGCTTGCAGGCCAAAGCGGGTGCCGGCCGCCACGGCCGTTGCGCCCGACGCGGTCTTCCTGCCGGCGCTGCGGGCGTTCTCGGAAACGGCGACAAAAGTGCCGCTGGTGTCGTTCCAGATCGATCGGTAGGTACAGTTCATGGGGTCACTCCAGTAGTCTTAAAGGGTTGCTGCGGTCACGGCTTGGGGTCACTGACCCGGCTCAAAAATATTTGACTGCCTGGATCCAGAATCGGCCCGAGCGGTCGGGCGCCGAGGTCGCCACCTCGTTGCCCAGCTTGCGGGCGTAATAGGCCTTGACCACCCAACTGTTGGAAACCGTCCAGTTGAATCCGACCCCGGCGCCGCTCAGGGTTCTGCGGTTCGGGCCGGTGACCCAGGGGCCGGGGTTCTTGTTGACGGTCACGCTGCCGCTATCGATGAAGCCGATCAAGTGCATCTGTCCCGGCACGCGTTCGGAGAATGTGGGCAGCGCCAGCCGGGCTTCCAGGTTCAGTACATAGCCCTGATCCCCGTAGCCTTCACCTTCGGGGTAGGCGCGCACGCCATACATGCCGCCGAGCTCCATCTTCTCCGAGACGTCCAGGTTCTTGGAGGCCAGTTGCCCATGGATGGCGGCGGAAACAGAGACCGCATCGGTCACGTGCTGCAGCCGCATGGCGCTGAAGCCGAGCTTGTTGAAATGGCCGTTGCTTTGCGCCGTCAGCGCGTCAGCAGACTGCACCGCAGGCGTTTGCAGGTCGAGCTTGCCGGTGGACAAGGCCAGCGAATAAGTGCTCACGCCACCGCCGCCGAAACTGTCGCGCTGGTCGCCGTGCAGGCTGGCCGTCAGCACCTGCGCCTGCTTGTCGCTGACGGTGGCCGAGTTCACCTGGTCCTGAAACGTCTTGGCGTCAAAGTTCAGGCCGGCATAGAGATTGCTGTTGCGCGAGCGGAGCAGCGGATAGCGGCCAAAGACGCTGGCGATCCGGGCCGTGCCCTGGGCCCCCAGGCTCGCGAACTCCTCGCCCAGCTCATAGCGCAGCGCGCTGTAGGCGACCCCGGCCGTGGCTTTGCCCAATTGCAGTTGGTAGGCGCCGCGGACATAGTTCAGGCCCGGGCCCGAAGTCAGCACCCGCAGCGTGGCGACATCGCCCTGGCCCAGGGGCTCATTGAGGTTGACGGTCGCCCCCAGGCGGTAGGCGCCGGTGTAGCGGTTGCCCGCGTTGTCGGCATCGATGCTGCCGCTGACGCGCGGTCCCGGCATCAGGTCCACCAGCAGGTCGGAGGTGCCCACTGCGGCCCCTGGAACCAGGGTTGACTTGACGTTCACGCCCGGTAGGTCGGACAGCAGCAGCAGCCGGTGCTCCAGCGGCGCGGCGGTGACCGGGTCGCCGCTGTCAAGGCCGCCCAGCAGACTGCCGGCCAACGCATCGGAGACCCTGCTCTGGTTGTTTAACGTGACCTTGCCGTATTGGCCTTCGATCACGGCGATGGTGACGACGCCGTTTTTAATGTCCTGCGCCGGCAGATAGGCCTGGGCCACGAAGTAGCCATTGCGGTGGTAGTAGGCGGCGATCCTGGCGGCCATGACGCGCAGCTCGGCCAGCGAGAGTTGACTGCCCGGCTGGAAGCCGGTGAGCGCCAGCAAATCAGCCTCGGAGTAAGCCTGCGCGCCCGTTACACGCAAACCGTTGACGCTGATTTTGGCACTGTCGGCGGCCGCCATGGCCGCCGCGCTGCCGGGCTGAACCTCGACTTTGGGCAGCGCTTTTTCCGGCGCTGGCGCCGGCGCAAGCTGCTGCATCTGACTGCCCGCGCTCGGCGGCTGCTGGGCCAGGACACTCTGGCTCAAGGCCAGCAAGGCACAGGGGAGGAGTTTGTTTTTAAACATGGTCACTTTCGAAGAAAACGGGCAACGCAAGATGGGCTATGGGGGCAGTTTGCCTTCGGGCTCCGGACCTTGTCTGTGCGTCAGCGCACACACGTGCGGAGAACCCGTCGTTTGTGCGCTAGCCCACGGTGCCGACCTCTCTACACTCCATGCAT
>JAKFXU010000328.1 GCA_021731215.1 Rhodoferax sp. | reverse complement strand
GTCTAAAATCGCCCCAATCCCAAGGAAATTTGATGCAAATCGACAAAGAGCTTGATGCCCGTGGCCTGAACTGCCCGCTGCCCATCCTGAAAGCCAAAAAGGCGCTGGCCGACATGCAGAGCGGGCAGACCCTGCGGGTGGCCGCCACCGACGCCGGTTCCATGCGCGACTTCCAGGCTTTTGCCAAGCAAACCGGTAACGAGTTGCTGGAGCAGCAGGCCGTGGGCGATGACTTTATTCACGTGCTGCGCCGCCGCTGAACACGCTTTACCCCAGGCGCGCCAACTGATCCTTCACCTTGGCCACGGTGGCGACGAAATCAGCCATGCGCTTGCGCTCTTGCTCGATCACCGCCGCCGGCGCTCTGGCGACGAAGGCCTGGTTGCCCAATTTGCCTTCGGCTTTGGTGATTTCGCCTTCCAGACGAGCCAATTCCTTGCACAGACGCAGTTTCTCGGCGGCTACGTCAACCTCCATGTAGAGACAGATGCGGGCCTCACCGACCACGGCCACGGGGGCGGCTTGAGCGGCCGCAGCCCAGGCGGCCTCGTCGTCAAAAACGCGCACCTCGCTGAGCTTGGCCAGGGCCTGCAGTACCGGCGCCGTTTGCTTGAGGAAGGCGGCCTCATCAGCCGAGCCGGCCAGCACAAACAAGGGCAGTCGGGTGGCGGGTGACACGCTCATCTCGCCGCGCAAATTGCGGCAAGCATCCACCAACTGCTTGAGCTTGGCCACATGGGCGACAGACGCTGCATCAATGCGCTCGGGTTGGCTGACCGGGTAGGCGGCAATCGACACCGATGCGCCGGCGCGACCGGCCACTGGCGCCACTTTTTGCCACAGCTCCTCGGTGACAAACGGAATGACCGGGTGCGCCAGCCGCAAAATGGTTTCCAGGGTGCGGATCAGGGTGCGGCGCGTGGCACGCTTTTGGGCCTCATCACCGGTTTGAATCTGGACCTTCGCGATTTCCAGATACCAGTCGCAAAACTCGTTCCAGACGAAGTCGTAAATCGTGCTGGCCACGTTGTCGAGACGGTATTCTTCAAAGCCTTTCGCCACCTCGGCTTCGACGCGCTGCAGCAGCGAGACGATCCAGCGGTCAGCCGGACTGAAATTCAGGTAGCCATGAGCGGCGCCGCCGACGGCACACTGTTCTTGAGTGTGCTCGTTCAGGCCGCAATCCTGGCCCTCGCAGTTCATCAGCACGAAGCGGCTGGCGTTCCACAGCTTGTTGCAGAAATTGCGGTAGCCTTCGCAGCGTTTGGTATCGAAATTGATGCTGCGCCCCAGCGAGGCCAGTGAGGCGAAGGTGAAGCGCAGCGCGTCGGCGCCAAAGGCAGGAATGCCGGCCGGAAACTCTTTCTCCGTGTTCTTGCGCACCTGCGGTGCCGTCTCGGGCTTGCGCAGGCCTTCGCAGCGCTTGAGCAGCAACTCGGGCAGGGCGATGCCGTCAATCAGGTCCACCGGATCGAGCACGTTGCCTTCGGATTTGCTCATCTTGTGGCCCTGGGCGTCGCGCACCAGACCGTGGATGTAGACATGCTTGAAGGGCACCCGTCCGGTGAAGTGCGTCGTCATCATGATCATCCGGGCGACCCAGAAAAAGATGATGTCGTAGCCTGTCACTAGCACGCTGCTGGGTAGGTAGAGGTCGATGTCGCTGAGCTTGCTGTTGCCGTCGGTTTGAGCGTTGCTTGCGCTCAGGCCGGAGCCCGCGCCGACCGGGCTCAGATGCGCTGCGCTAGCGACATCGCCCGGTTCGGCACGGGCACCGTCCTGAGCTGCGGTCTTGGTGGGTGTGCTGCTGTCGGGCCAACCCATGGTGCTGAAGGGGACCAATGCCGAGGAATACCAGGTGTCGAGCACGTCTTCGTCACGACGCAGTGTTTTGCCGGGCGCCTGCGCTTGTGCCTCGGCTTCATCGCGGGCCACGTAAACCTTGCCGTCTTCGTCGTACCACGCCGGTATCTGGTGGCCCCACCAGAGCTGGCGGCTGATGCACCAGTCCTGGATGTTGTTCATCCACTGGTCGTAGGTGTTGACCCAGTTTTCCGGCACAAACCGGACCGCGCCTGAGTTCACCGCGTCGATGGCTTTTTGCGCAATGGATTTGCCAGTCGGGTCTTTGGCACTGACCTGAGTCATCGCCACAAACCACTGATCGGTCAGCATCGGCTCAATGACTTGGTTGGTGCGGGCGCAGCGCGGCACCATCAGTTTGTGTTTCTTGACTTCAATCAGCAGGCCCAGGGCGTCGAGGTCTTTGACAATCTGCTTGCGCGCCACGAAACGGTCCAGGCCTTGATAGGCCGGTGGCGCGAGTTCATTGATTTTGGCGTCCAGCGTCAGCACGCAAATCAGCGGCAGCTTGTGGCGCTGGCCCACGGCATAGTCGTTCTGGTCGTGGGCTGGCGTGACTTTCACCACGCCGGTGCCGAAGGCCTGGTCCACATAGTCGTCGGCGATGATGGGGATGGAGCGATGGCACAGGGGCAGCGTGACCTGCTTGCCGATCAGGTGCTGGTAGCGCTCGTCTTGCGGATGCACCATCACCGCCACGTCGCCCAGCATGGTTTCCGGACGGGTGGTGGCGACCACCAGACCCGCCACCAATGCGCCGCCCACCATTTGCGGTCCATCGGCGAACGGGTAGCAGATGTGCCACAAAAAGCCGTCTTCCTCTTCGCTTTCCACTTCCAGATCGCTGACCGCGCTTTGCAGCACCGGGTCCCAGTTGACCAGGCGCTTGCCGCGGTAGATCAGGCCCTGCTCGTAGAGCTGGACAAAGGTTTCGGTCACCGTTTTGGACAATTTGTCGTCCATGGTGAAGTACTCGCGGCTCCAGTCCACGCTGTCGCCCAGGCGGCGCATCTGCGTGGTGATGGTGTTGCCGGATTTCTCTTTCCACTCCCACACCTTGCTCACGAAGTTCTTTCGTCCCAGGTCATGGCGGCTGATTTTCTGCTCCTGCAACTGGCGTTCCACCACGATTTGGGTGGCGATGCCGGCATGGTCGGTGCCCGGAATCCAGACCGTGTTGGCGCCGCGCATGCGGTGGTAGCGGGTCAGCGCGTCCATGATGGTCTGGTTGAACGCGTGCCCCATGTGCAGCGTGCCGGTGACATTGGGCGGCGGCAACTGGATGGCGAACGATTCGACGCCACCCTCAGGCCGGCCGGTGCCGCGGCAGCCGGCTTGGGCGTAGCCCCGGCGCTCCCATTCCGGTCCCCAATGGGCCTCGATGGCGGCCGGCTCAAAAGATTTGGACAGGCTGTTGAGGCCGGGTTGTTGCAGTGCGTCGTTCATCAGTGGTAACCTTCGGCTTGAAACCTCCCCCTTCAGGGGGAAAGTTGAGTTGGGAGAGGGGTAAGCTCTTCCAACTGTCGCCCGCATGGGCGTGGATTGAAACATGGCAGGCGAAAGCGGCACACCTGAAAGTGGCGCTGCCGCGCTTGAAGCCAGGCCGGGAGGGGCTGATTTTATTCGACGCCAGAGTCGGCATCGACTCTGGCGCTCAGGGCAGTGGCGCGCTGGCGGCTTGCAGACATTCCTGCAGCACTCTCGAGTCGCCGATCTGGTTGGCCAGTATCAGAATGAGCCGGGCGTTGAGCAGCTCTGATTGCTCGCGCTCAAGGCCGGCATGGGCATCGAGCAATTGTTCGTAGAAAGCGTCAGCGTCCTGAAAATGGAGTGTGGTTTTCATAGGGCAGGTCATGTTCATGGAGGGGAGTTCACGGCATGCCCAGCGCATGTTCAGTGGCATGCACCAGGCTGACGTCGACCGCTTCGCCGGTGGCCGCCAGATAGCCGTCGGGCCGCACAATGGCCCAGGCATGGCCAAAAACGTGACAGGCGCCTTGCAGCTGAGCTTGCGGGTCGCGCACGTGTTCGAGCGCCTGCGCCCGGCCCTCGGCCTCCAGCACCTGCACACAGCGCACCGGCGCGTGGCTGGCCAGCTGGCGCAGGCGCTCGCTGGCGGTCGCTGACAGCGCACCGAACACCAGTAGCAACAAATCGCCGTCGGCCCATTGCAGCAGTTGGTTGACGGTGCCGACACTGCCATCGGCCCAGCGCAACGCCACATTCTGGACCGAACGCCCGCCCGTGCTCTCGCACACGCTGGAGTGGGTGTAGCTGTTGGCCACGGCCATGCGTCCGGTATTGACCATCTGGCGGGCGAACGGGTATTGCCGGGCCAGGCCAATGATGGTGTTGCGAAACAGGCGCTCGGCGCCGTCCGTTGGCCGCACAAAGCGCGCCGTGCGCTGGGTGACGCGCACGATCTGTTCGGCGGCTTCGTGGCGCTCCTCGTGATAGCTCTCTAACAGCGCGGCTGGGGCCTGACCCTTGAGCACGGCGGCCAGCTTCCAGGCCAGGTTGTCGGCGTCGGCAATGCCGGCATTGCCGCCATGGGCGCCAAAGGGGCTGACGATTTTCGCCGCGTCACCCAGGAAGAAAACGCGGCCGACGCGCAAGTGATCCAGGCACTGGCTGCGATAAGCATAAGAGCCGACCCACACAATTTCGTATTCCACGTCGGCGCCAAATTGCCGCTTCAGACGTTGGTGCACCTGGGTCTCAAGGCTGACGTGGTCGGGATCGCTATCGGGCGCCATCTGGTATTCAATGCGCCACACTTCGTCGGCCATCAGGTGCAGCCGCGCGGCGCGATTGTCATTGAACGGCGCTTCAATCCAGACATGGCGTTCAGAGGGTGGATCGCTCTTGAAGCGAACGTCGGCAATGCACCAGCGATCATCGCCGCTGCGCGAGCGCATGGTGGCACCGCACCACCGGTGAAAGGGTGAGTGCGCGCCGGTGGCGTCAATCACGTGGTCGGCCTGCAGGGTGTAGTTGCCAGCCGGTGTCTGCACGCTGAGCGTAGCGAGCGCGTCGTCCTGCGCGAAGTCGACGACGCGGGACTGCCAGCGCAGGTCGACGTGGCCCAATTCGGCGATGCGTTCCACCAGGTAAGCCTCGACATAGAACTGCTGGATGTTCATGTAGGGCGGCTGGATTGAGCGGCCGAAGTTGCTCTGCTGGCGCAGGTCAAAGGAGTAGATTTCCTCATGGCCCGAGAACGTGCGGCCCACGCTCCACTGCACGCCCTTGGCGGCAATGCGCTCATAAATACCGAGGCGGTCGAATATTTCCAGCGATTTCTGGATGTAGCAAATGCCGCGCGAAGACGTGCCCTTCGGGCCGACGGTGTTGTCGTCCTCCAGCACCACCGTCGCCACCCCGAATTTGGCCAGTGCGCAGGCCAGCGTCAGGCCGGTGATGCCGCCGCCCACCACCACCACCGGGTGGCGCTGCATCTGGCCGGTGTGCAACTCGGGCGGCGCCACAAAAGGGTGCTCGGGCAGCCGGTAGCCTGTGCCCTGTGTCAATTCAAGGCTATTGATCGGAGTCGGCGTGGCGTGGGGCGCGGGGATGGTGAGCATGGTGATGGGCGCTTTCTGTAACGAAATTTTCATCTGATTAGCGAATTTGCACTATGGTAATTGCCGAATTTGAGCTATCAAGGATGGCTGTCCTGGCAATAAGATTGATTTTTATCAACTATTATTTTTAATAGTCAAAAACAATGAATGGTATTAAGGTAAGCAATTAGACGTCGTTCATTATCCTAGCTAAGCTGCACAGGTCTTTGGCATATTTTTGTTCAAGGCGAACCGTTTTTCATTAACCACAAGGAGAGTTTCATGGCTGCACTAAAAGGCTCCAAGACGGAAGACAACCTGAAAGCCGCTTTTGCCGGCGAGTCCCAGGCCAACCGCCGCTATCTGTATTTCGCGAACAAGGCCGATGTGGAAGGCCAGCCCGACGTGGCTGCGCTGTTTCGCTCCACCGCCGAGGGTGAAACCGGTCACGCGCACGGCCATCTGGAATGGCTGGAGCAGTGCGGCGACCCCGCCACCGGCATGCCAATCGGGTCAACCCGTGACAATCTGAAGTCGGCGGTGGCCGGTGAGACCCACGAGTACACCGACATGTATCCGGGCATGGCCAAGACGGCGCGCGACGAAGGTCACGATGAAATCGCCGACTGGTTTGAGACACTGGCCAAGGCCGAGCGCTCACATGCCAACCGCTATACCAAGGCGCTGACCGAGCTGGCAGACTGATTGCATCGCCAGGACTCGCTACGCCAGCCGGCGTGGCGGGTTTTCAAAGAAGCTTTGCACAGAGGCATCTTTGAAAATCGAATAAATCAAAATCGGAGAGAACTCGATGGCAGCACGCGAAGGTAACCTTGACGCCCCCACCCGCCACCCGATCGACTGGAAGGGGCCGACT